>CANMZR010000395.1 GCA_947502375.1 Polyangiaceae bacterium | reverse complement strand
GGGCGTGCTTCGCGTCATCAGCGGCAACGATTGCTCCCAGCAATTCTCGATGAACCTCCCGGCTGACGCGACGATGTCGCCTTCGACCGTTGCGGTGGGTGACCTCGACGGCGACGGTCGCGCCGAGATCGTCGCCCCCGCTCACAGTGGTGGATTGCTCGCTTTCGCATACGATCCCGCGACGAAGACCTTCGCTCGCAAGTGGCACTCCGGCACCTGCACGAATGGCATTGTGACGGCTCCGGATACCACCGGCTCCACGGACAAATGGGGCGGCCCGTCGATCCACGATCTCGACGACGATGGGAAACCCGAGCTCATCTACGGCGGTACCGTGTACGGCCACGATGGGTGCCTGCGCTCGACGAAACTCGGTTTTCCGACCTACAGCAAGGGACTCGTCCCGGTGATTGCTGACGTAGACGAAGACGGCGCGATGGAGCTCGTTTTCGGCAACGCGATCCACGAGTGGAAAAACGGCGAATGGGTCGCAGAGCCTTACTTCAAACCGGCTGCTCTCGCGCAAGGGCAGGTGGCGGTCGCCGAGCTTGGAAACTACCCGCTCGCTTCTTTTCAAAACCAGGACCGTCCCGAGATTGTCGTCATTTCATCCGGTATGGCGCGCGTGCAGACGCTCGAGGGCACGGTGGTTTTCGGACCCTTTGCGGTTCCGGGAGGCGGGACCTCGGGGCCGCCGACCATCGCGGATTTCGACGGGGACGGGCGGCGCGAGTTCGCCACGGCCGGCGGTGCCAAGTACGCCGTTTTTGACCTCGATTGTGTGCTCGGGGGTGCTCCTAAAAACTGCGGCGGTGTCGCCACCACGAGCGGCGTGTTGTGGTCGCAGGCCTCGCAAGATCAGAGCTCCAACGTGACGGGTTCGAGCGTCTTTGACTTCGACGCAGATGGTGCCGCCGAGGCCGTGTATGCGGACGAATGCTTCCTACGAATTTACGAAGGCGCTACCGGCAAGGTGCTCTACAGCGTCGCTAGGTCGAGTGGGACGACCTACGAGAACCCGGTCATTGTCGATGTGGACGGAGATTACCGGACCGAGATTGTCTCTTCCGTGAACGATTATTCCGGGGCGAACAATTGCCCGACGGCAGACCCACTTTTCCCGGGCGCGAAGTTCGAAAAAAACCACGGCATCGTCGTTTTGCGCGACGAAAAGGACCACTGGGCTGCGTCACGGCCGGTTTGGAATCAGCACGCTTATTCTGTGACCCACGTCGGGAACGCCGGTGAGATCCCGAAGACGAGCCTCGTGAAGCCCAACTGGAAAGAGCCGTCTCTGAACAATTTCCGGCAAAACGTGCAAGGTGATCTCGTCGCCCTCGGCGTTCCGGATCTGACCGCGGGTGGCGACGTCGGCATTGTCAATTGCAACGGCGGCAAGGCCTACATCGAGGCCCGCGTTTGCAACCGGGGGACCCTCCCGATGGTCTCGGGTACGGCGGTGGCTTTCTATGAGGGTAAGCCGGACGGTCCCGAGCTCTGTCGGGCATTGATTCCCGTTGCGCTTCAGCCTGCAGAATGCCTCACCGTCGGCTGCGACGCTCTCCTCGACGGAAAGGTCGTCGATGTCCACGTGCTCGTGGATCCGGACTTTCTCACCGAAGAGTGCCACGAGCAGAACAACACGGCACTTTACCACGGTGTCGGCTGCGGCATGGTTCCGCGCTGAGCCGATCGAACTCCAGAAACCCAGGGAAACGGGCGCACAAAACACAACCGCCCGAGATCTTGCGACCTCGAGCGGCGGTGGTTTGAACCGAACACGAAAGCCAGCGAACGCTGGCCGTCATGTCAGTGGTGGGGGGCAGCTTCCGCGGCCGGAGCTGCGCTGTCGGCCGGCTTGGCCTCGTCGGCCTTGGGGGCCTCCATGGCCGGAGCTGCGCTGTCGGCAGGCTTGGCATCGGTGGGGGTCTCGGCGGCCGGGGTGGCACCGCCGCAAGCAACTGCGCCGCAAAGCGCGAACATCGTAACGAAAAGGATCTTCATAATTGTTTTCTCAGCTCCTACAGCCTTTGAGACGCGCGACTCTAAAAGGACGGCTCACGCGAATCCAGATTTTGACGAAATAAATCGATTCTGCCGGTTTGAACCGGCTCTTCGGCGACGTCTTGAGCCGTGGCCCCGGCGGTCAGACGTCGACCGCGAAGCCGCCTTCACGGTAAAGGCGCTCAAAGGCGTCTCCATACGCCGTTTCGACGACCTTTCGCTTCAGTTTCAACGTCGGAGTGAGCTCGCCCCGCTCTTGACTGAAATCGCGGTCCAAGATCAAAAACCGCCGCACTTGTTCGACCTGGCTCAGCTCCCGATTGCCCGCTCGCACCGCTTCCCGGAGCTTGCGGACAAGCTCCGGACGGGCGACGACACGCGCGAGTGCCGCTTCGAGAGCGCGGCTTCGACTGGCGGGATTTTCCATGAGTTCATCGCGAAGCGCGTTCACCTCGGCTTGGGTGATGACCCGCAGTTCCAGCCCGAATTCGAGCGTCTCGAGTGGGCTTGGCGCGACCAGGGCGGACACGTAGGGTCGCCGGTCGCCGTGAGCGTGGACCTGGCTTATCAAGGGACTCTGGTTCTTGATCGCGTTTTCGATGTTCGCGGGCGACAGGTTTTTTCCGCCTGCCGTGATGATCAGGTGCTTTTTACGGTCGGTGATGCGGAGGTAGCCGTCGGCATCGACCGTACCCACGTCGCCGGTGTGCAGCCATCCGTCGAGCACGGTCTCGCGGGTTGCTTGTTCGTTGGACAGGTAGCCTTTGAAGACGAACGGCCCGCGGATGAGCACTTCGCCATCGGGAGCGATCCGGCACTCGTGCCCCGGGGCCACCCGTCCGACCGTCCCGAGCTTGGTTTGCCCAGGCAGGTTCATGTGCGTGACCACGGTCGATTCGGTCATCCCGTAGGCCTCGAAAATAGGCAGTCCGGCGATCCAAAAAAGCTCGAGGATTTCTTGAGCGATCGGGGCGGCACCGGTCACGAACCAGCGCACTCGACCACCGAAAGCTTCGCGGATCCGCCGAAAAACGACCCGATGCGCGGCGGCATAAGGCAGCCGCAGATGCCATGGCAGCGGTTTTTCTTCGAGCAAGTACGGCAACGCTCGCTGACCGACCGCGAGCGCTGCGGCAAAGGTGCGCCGGACCGCGAGCGGCTTCTTTTCCAGCTCCGATTGCAGCTTGGCGTAAGCCTTCTCGAACACCCGTGGCACCGAGCCGAACAAGGTGGGTTGGACTTCCCGGAGCTCGTCGAGGACCGCTCCCATGCTCGATGCGTACGCCGTCGTTACACCGGTCGAGATGCGCGCGTAAAACCCAAACACGCGCTCGGCGGCGTGCGCCATCGGCAGGAAATTGAGGGAAAGGTCGTCTTCGTAGAGGACGAGTTCATGCGCTTGCGCAGCGAGCACCGAGAGGATGTTGGCATGGGTGATCATCGCGCCTTTCGGCGGCCCGGTCGTGCCCGAGGTGTAGATGAGGATTGCCGTATCCGATGGCTGAAGTGCCGCCTGTGCCTCGGCGATCGCCTCGTGGCTCCAGGGTTCTTGCTCGAAGGCCGTGGGCGACGTCAGCCGCACGTCACGGTGGTGGTTGGCATCGAAAAGCGCGCGGGTCCAAGGCACGATGTGCCGTAGTTCCGGCAGCCCGGCGGCTCCGGCCAGCACGTTTTCGAGCTCGTCCGCGCCATCGACAAAGAGCACCTGTACCCCGGCATGCTCGAGGATGTAGCGAATCGTGTCGGGCGTTTGTTTCGGGTAAATTCCGAGGCTGACGGCACCGAAGAGTTGCGCCCCCATGTCCTGGATAGCCCAGGGTGCGCTCGTTCGACCAAGGATGGCCACGCGAGCGCCTCGCTCGAGCCCGGCTGCGGCGAGCCCGTGTGCCACCGCGCGCGATTGATCGTAAAAAGCGCCCCAGCTGGTCGCGAGCCAGCGTCCCTCCCGCTTCTCGTAGATGGCGGGCTTCAGGTGCGAGAGCTTGGCACGGCGGCGAAAAAGGTCACCGACCGTGGCCGAGCCACTCGCGAGCCGACGAACCGGCAGGTGCGGTCCGGTCGGCAGCATGCCTCAGGCGCCTTCGATGACGATGCTGTTGACGCGCACCGGCGTCAGCGGCCGATCGTTTGAGCCGCAGGCCGTGCTCTCGAGTTTTTGAACGACGTCCATGCCCTCGATGATCTTGCCAAAGACCGGGTGCTTCGAGCCGCCCGGACTGAAAAAGTCAAGGTAGGCGTTGTGGACCGAGTTGATGAAGAACTGGGCGCCGCCCGAGTTGCGCTGGCCGGTGTTCGCCATCGACAGCGTGCCGGGCTCGTTGGAGAGCTTGTGTGCCTCGGGGTGCTCGTCGGCAACGTTACCGAAGGGCGACTTGCCGGTGCCGGCGCGCGAGCTCGTCGGATCGAGGCTGTATTCGCAGCCGAATTGGATCATGAAGCCGCGGATGATGCGGTGAAAGTGAAGCCCGTCGTAGAAGTTGCGACCGTCTTTGTCCGCATGTCTGGCGACGCGGATGAAGTTGTCGACGGTGACTGGCATTTTGTCGAGATAAAGCTCCGCCTTGAAACTGCCGAGGGAGGTGTCAAAGATTGCAACCGGATTGGCCATGCCA
>CANMZR010000394.1 GCA_947502375.1 Polyangiaceae bacterium | reverse complement strand
GCTGGCAAAGTCGAGGTTCGTCGGTCCAGCGTTGTATGTCAGAGAACCGCTGACGTTTGTAGACTGCGTGCCGTAAGTCTCGTTGCGTTCGCCGGCCACATCGGTTTTCTGAGCGGCGTATTCCTCGTCGCAGGCGCCGGATACGAGTTCACTGCGCGTTCCCGTGATGGTGGTGACTTGATGCGCCTTGTAGTTTTCGTCGACGCCAGCCTTGACATTGTCGAGACGGTGGCTGTCATGGTTCCAGGTCACATCCCCCTTCACATGCTCTTTGAGGCTCCCGCCAACCTCGACATCGCGATTTCCGCCGATGTGGACGAGCTGATTGCCCTCGGTGTTGAACACGATGTAGGCGCCGTGTTCACCGTGCGGCTCGCCAAGGTGAATGCGCGTGTCTTTCGGGGGAGTGGAGATATCGATGTACTGCTTGTCCTTCAGATCCTCCATCTCGACGCGGTTGTTGCTGCCGGTCTGAATGACGTTGTGGGTGTGGTTGGCGCTCGTGACTGGACTGACGCGCAGCGCGTTGGGGACCACGCCGGCGATCACGGGTTGATCGGGATCACCGCCCATGAAGCTCAACACGACCTCGGTGCCGCGGCGTAACGGGAAGTGGAAGCCTTCGACCTCGCCGCCGTGGGGTTGCATCATGCGCACCAAACACGAACCGTTGCCCTCGAACTTGGTTTGGTCCCACGTTTGGTCGAAGGCGAACTGGACTGTGTAGCGGCCCATCTCGTCGAGTTGTGCGTAGGGGCTGTCTTCGGGCCCGTCGATGAAGCCGCGCTCAAAGCCGTAGATGCGCGGCCATGGGGTCTCGCGCCGGCGGCGGTACTGGACCTTGGAGTCGATTGCGGTGACGGTTACGCGGTATTCATCGCTGTGCGAGATGTCGAGGATGCGGCGCACCTCGTCGTCGGCGGCCTGATTGCCCTCGTGCTCGATGGCGGTGGCAAGGTATTCGCCGTTCATCCGGTCGATCGGATGGCCCTCGAGAGTGAAGAGGTAACCCGAGCGGAGGCCGAATACGCGGCCCGTCCCGTGACTGACCGTACGTTGTGCCAGCTCGGCTTCGGCGTAGATGGTGGCGCGTTTGCTGCCACCGGTAGGCGAGACGAAGGTGTCGCCGTGGATATCGATTTGCGCGCCGCGATCGGTCGCAACGATGTCGGCTTTGCCGCGCACGTCGAGCTTGGGGTTTCCGTAGTTGTAGTCGCGGAACTGCACTTCGCGCGCGAGCTGGGTGCGTACGCAAACAAGGCTATTTAGGGCATCGAGCGCCATCGTGTCCGAGCCCGACAACGGGACGTAGCGGACGGGCTCGGTCCGCAGTGGCTCGTGGGTGCCGCGGTTGTCGGTGACGATGAGCTTCTCGCGGTCGGCGCCGTGCTCGAAATAGAAATACATGCCGGCCTTTTCCAGCCAGCGGGAAATGAATTGATAGTCGCTCTCCTGGTATTGGCAGATTTGCGCCTTTTTGCCGTAGCTCTCCTGCACGCGAAATTCGAACTCGGCGGGTGAGGCCGACTTGAGGCGGTCCTCGATGACCTCCTTGACCGATGCGTCGAAGGCCACGTAGCTGTTTCGGCCGAGCGTGAGCTGAGAGACTTCCGGTACGAGCGTGACGCGGTAGAGGGCCCGCTCGAGCCATGCGTGCATCAGCTCGATTCTTGCGATGATGCCGTGCCAGCAGAGCACCTCCTGGTCGGGTCCGCGGTTGACCACGAACGTTGCGCGCTCGCCGATCGCCGCGTCGAGATCGATGTCGGCGCCCTCGGGCACGAGCAGGCCAATCTCGAAGCGATAGAGCTCCGATAGCCCCTCGCGGCCACGAAACGCCGCCACTCGAGTGGACTCTGGAAGAGCCTTCGACTCGAAACGAAATAGGTCCCCAACACGATCCGTTGTCGCCATGCTCACCCCCTCACAACGACGCATTCGCCGGTTTCGACCCTGCCGCGATGGGTCTTTCTCGCGGGCCTTCTTTGCGCCGCTCGCGGCCGTGCAGCTTTCTTGCTACGCGGAGCGCTGGCCGAGTTTCCCGCGACGTAGCTTCACGGGCCGACGCTTGGCGCGACGTCGGAAGCCGAGCAATCCATCCGGCCAGTCGCCCGTCGTGGGTTCCTCGCGCCACCGGCGAAGCGGCTTCCGCTGGGTTCGCCCGCACTCGAGCGGCGTAGCGCCGACGTCGTGACGGAAATGGCCTTTGGCCTTCGCCTCGGCGATACGGATGCTCGGCTATTCGCACGCGAGCTCGGCGCAACTGTCGCACAAGCCTGCGAGGCCGGTGCGCCGCAGCGCAGCCGCAAAAGCACGGGACGAGCAACGACTTGTCAACCTGGCGTCAATTCACTTTTAGTCAAAGTGTCAACGCTGTATTGATTTCGACTGGGACATGGTCGCGATCGCGGTCAAGCTGGAAACCAAAGGGCAACCCGTCGAAAACGTGAGCGAGCAGACGCACACCGTCCTTTTGTCCAAACCTTCGCCGCTTCGTCCACGCTTACTTTTCCCCGACCCACTCTAACCTACGCGACGATCAAGGACGGCTTATGGGGCAAGTGCTGAGGCAGGTGGCGCGTACGGTGAGCATCGGGGTCTTTGCCTCGTCGGTCGCGGCGACGGCGCTCGCGCAACCGCCTTCGCCCAGTCGATACGGCAAGCCGGCCGTGCCCTCCGTGCCGGCACGAGCGGTCCCGCTGCCGGCACCTTCTACAACGCCTTCTACAACGCCCGCGCCGGTGGGGGTGCCTTCTGCACCCACCCGCGAGCCCAAGGACATGGAGGCGGCCAAGGAGTTTTTTCGCCAGGGGATCGCGCTCGCGAAGGCCGATGATTACCAGCGTGCGCTCGAGTACTTCTTACGCTCGCGGGCGATCGTGGCGTCGGTGCCGAACACCTTGAATGCGGCGGTGAGCCTGCGGCAGCTCGGGCGTTTCGACGAGGCTCTCGAGCTCTTCGAGGAGCTGCTCACGAAATTCCGCGACGATATCGGTGACGACGAACGCGCGACGCTCGCGGGCGAGATGAGCGCCGCGCGGGGCAAGGTCGGCAGCATCGATCTTATCGCAAACGTCGATGGAATGCTGGTGATCGACGGTCGCCAGCGCGGCAAGCTGCCGCTCCTCGCGGCGGTGCGGGTGCTGCCCGGCCGGCACGTGGTGCAGGTGATCAAGGAGGGGTTCGGCGCCTTCCGCAGCAACGTGGACGTCAAGCTCGGACAGACGACCCAAGTCGATGCCAAGCTCGAGCCTCTCGCGGCCGCGGGGCGCGTGCGGGTTGACGGCGCAGGCGCGCTCGGTGCGCAGGTGCGGATCGACGGCGCGAACGTTGGCACGGTCCCATGGGAAGGGACGCTGTCACCGGGCCCGCATCTTTTCTCGCTGGAACGCGGCAACGAAGGCTCAGCCCCGAAGCGCATCACCGTGGTGCTCGGCCAGACCGTCACGGCCGAGGCTTTGCTCGCTCCGCTCGGCGAGGAACAACGCGTGCTTGTCGAGCCAGCGTCGGCCGAACTGATGCTCGACGGAGTCCCACTCGGCTCGGGCAGATGGCAAGGGCGGCTCCCGATTGGAGGCCACGCGCTCACCGCGCTCGAAGAAGGCTACGTCAGCGGCAAGCAGTCTTTTCAAGTGACGGCCGGCAGCGGCGCCGACGTGACCCTCAAGCTCGTCGTCAATGAAGCGCACGCACGCTGGAACGTTCGGCACGTCGGTGAAATCTACTTCGATGCGATTGGCGCCGGTGCGCTCGCGTCGAGTTTCGGCAGTGGGGCCGAGGCGTCGTGCAGCACCGTTCGTTGCTCGGCGGATCCGCTCGCAAGCGGTTCCTGGCTCGGAGCGCGGCTCGGCTACGAGCTTTGGTTCGGACTCGGGCTCGAGGCCATCGGCGGCTACCTCCAGGCAAGCAAAACGCTGGAGCGGAGCTTCGCAGGCAGCTTCACCGCCGGCTCGGACGCGAGCCAAAAAACCGTCACCACCGACTACGCGGTGACCGACACGCTGCGGCTGTCAGGGCCGATCGCCGGACTCGGGTTGGGCTACCGGCGCAAGCTCGGCAAGGTCTTGCAGGCTCGCGCGGACGTCGCCGTCGGCGCCTTGTTCGCAGCGGCCGCGGACTCCATCACCGGCAACGTGACCGCAAGTGGCAGCAGCTTGCCCGTTGTGGCCGATGGCTCGGGCGCGCCAACGAACGGAGTCGCCGTGTTCGTGTTGCCGCAGCTCACTGTAGGTGCGCGCTTCGAGAACGGTGTGAGCCTCGGCGTCGGCTTCGGCGCGGCGATCCTATTTCTCGACGGCCCGGCACACGCCTACGGTGATCTCGGCCTCGTCGCGGGCTCTTGCGACGGGCTCACCAAGCCGACGGCGGTGGACTGCGTTCCCGGCAACGCCGCAATCAGCCGCGAGAGCGCGTACGGGCCGACCGTGATCATGCTGCCTACGGTAACCGCGGGTTACGCGTTTTGAGGGGAAAAACAATGCGAACACAGCTAAAAACGTATGGTTGGACGACCGCGCTCGGGCTCACCCTCGCCGCCGCCTGCGGTACGACTCGTACGAGCGATGAGTCGCGCGCTGAGCTTTTTGGCTCTTCGGCTGGACGGCTCGCCACCGAAACCGCGGCGCTCGGCCAAGCACAGTCAGCCGACTCACAC
>CANMZR010000393.1 GCA_947502375.1 Polyangiaceae bacterium | reverse complement strand
TCGAATCGAGCGGGGGATTTCCAGTTCGCAGGGGCCGCCGCTCGGCGGGATCGGCGCGTCGATTCCCTCATCGTCCACCCGGGCTTTCGCGGTCACGGATTTTGCGAAATTTCCTAATTCCGCTTGGTAAATCACAGCGCCGGCTTGCCTCGTCGAAACGCCGATGACGCGGAGGCGCTGCTGGCCCCACGCCAGTTTGTAATCCTCGTCGTAAACCTCGAGGAGCACCGTCTGTTCCGCGCCGTTCACGCTCGGCACCTCCACGCGGTAATGACCCGCTTCCCAATCGAGCCGAGCACTGTCCGCCGTGTGTCGCAAAAGAGGAGCTTCACCGCGCAGCAAGTAAACAAGCGCGTGGCCTGGGATCGGCACGTGTGTGAGACGCGCGAGGTTGCAGGCACTTGCCGGTCCCGTAAGAAACTGCCTGTTCGGCAAATCGTTCAGCGCGAACGTCCGCCCATCCGAGGTGAGGGTGTACGGCGTTGCACCGAACGGGCTCGTGATGTCGATGCGCACGAGGGCCGGATTGACCGCGATGACGGATGCGTCGCCTCGAATGCGCCCCCCGCCGCCGAAGTGATCGAGTTTACCGGCCCCCTGCACGCCGTTGACACACGCAAACGTGGCCCGCATTCGCCCGAGCGCCGCGCGGGCCGTGGGAAACCGCGAGAGGGGCGGCGACTTGGAACATCCTGAGATGCACCCGAGCGCCACCCCCAAGAGAAAAGCCGACGCCCTCATTGCCAAAGGCATAAGCGCGTCGGCTTGCGGGCTCAAGCAGTGCCGGTACCGGGCTCAGGAACTGCGGAGGTCTAACCCGGATTATTCACGAACGAATCGAGGGGTGGTGCGCCGAGCCCATCGCTTCGACGGATATTCCGACGCCCCCTCTTTGGCGAGGGCGTCGAAATATCCTCGATTTCGCCTAATATTGGCTCGGCTACCTGCTGTTACTCATGCCCTCGATTCGAACGAATCGAGGGTCTAGGATGACCGCAGCGCCTCGAACAGGTCGAGGTCGGGCACCGCAACCGGATGGGTCGCGCGGAGCACGGCCACATTGTGCTCCTCGCAGAGCCGCGCGATCGTGAGTCCTTCGAGCAACGTCACCGGAAGAGAGCCGTCGGCATTGGCCTCTTCGCGGGCGCCGGAAAGCACCTGCCCCGCACTCAGGATCCAGCCCATTCGGGCGTTTTCGTAATGGTGCAGACTCCCGCGAAGCTCGGTCACGCGTTCGCGACCGACGTCTCTGCCATCCTTGCGAATGACGATGGCGAGGCGGAGGCCTTCGCCCGTTCCGATACGCCCAGGCAACAGACCCGACGGAACGTGGAGCACGCCCGTGAGCTGAGTCTCCGCGCCCGACGCGCCCGCGAACTTCACCTGGCGAAGATCGCTTACGCCAAGACGCTCGAGGAGCAGGACCGCCAGTTCCACGAACGCGTGCCCCGGAAGCTCCGCGGCCTTGGCCGCAAACGCCCGACGCGCCGCATCCCGAAAACGTTCCACCGCTGCGACGACTTCACGCTCGTAGCGAGCGAGATCGGCATCGAGGAACCAATCCGCAAGGCCAACCCGACCACCCGTGAAACGAAACCGAGGACGAAGCCCAACGGCTCCGCGACGGCTGGCATCAGCGCGCACAGCCGCAGCGATTTGCGATTGCGCAAGTTGTGTCTCGCCCGTCAGCTTCCCAGCGCGCTGGGCCGCCTCGACGAGATGACGCAGCGATACCGGCCCCGAGGAGCGGTCAAACGACGACAGGATAAGGGCAATCGCCTCGGCCAGCTCGCGGCCGGCGAGCGAGTCGAGCACGGGGACGTCCGCCGACGAAAGGTCGAGCACGGGTTGCGCGCGCCCGCCATCGTCGCGACGCCCATCACGGCGACCGTCTTGGCGACCGTCTTGGCGACCGTCTTGGCGACCGTCTTGGCGACCGTCTTGGCGACCGTCTTGACGACCGTCTTGACGACCGTCTTGACGACCGTCTTGACGACCGTCTTGACGACCGTCTCGTGGCGCTTGCGCGCGTGCGGGTGCGCCTGCCACCGGCGTCGCCGTGTAGCTCGGCAAGCCATTGCGATCTCCGGCACTGCGCTCAACGGCAGGCCGCTCACCAGGACGGTCTTCGGGACCGCCGCGCCCACCACGGCGACGGCGACGGCGACGGCGACGGCCTTGCGCGTCGGTTCCACCCTCGGCGCCCTCGGCAGCTTCGCCCTCCTCGGCCTCGTCGTCGACCGAGCCGAGAATCGGCTGATCGTCATCGTCTTCTTCATCGAAAATCGCGGCCCCGCTAGCAGCGATTTCGGCTCGAAACTCTTCGTCCGCCGAGCGAGGAAATTCATCCACCAGGGGCGCCGCGCCTGCGGCATTCCCGCGACCCGACGAACCCGACGGCACCTCGACCACCCGTGCGGCCGTCGGGGCTTTCGCAGCGTTGCTCGTCGAACGACTCGTGGCTCTTGGCCGCGGTGCACTCAACTCCGCTGGGGCATCGGCTCCCGCCGCATCGTGACCGGTTGGCTCCGCTTCGGAGTCGCCCTCGTCGGTTTCACCGGACTCATTCCCAGCCTTCGCTTGCGCGTCATCCCAATCGCGAAGCGCGAACACGCCGGGCTTGATTCGAACGAGGGAGTTTTCGTCTCCACCCTTCTTGAGCGTCGCGGCGAGCCGCGCACCCATCGTCACTTCGGGGCTCTTACCCACGTGGCTGAGTAGGTTTTTCTCAATGGCCAGCTCCGTTATTTCTTTGTAATGGAGCGGGTGGCCGACTTGTCGCAGCACTTCGCATGCGGCATCCGTAAATGTCATGATCTCGTTTTATCGCAACCCATCCTCGGTGCGCACGGCGCCACCGAGTTCGTCCAGGCACCGCCCTGATTGACGGGAGAGGCACGACTCGGCGTTCGTTCCGCGACGCCACCTCGGGCGGCTGCGATCCTTGTCTTATGATGTCAGGTTCGACCCCGCGGACCGCGGAACACGTCACGACGGTCCTCCACGAGGCGGCTGGGTCGTAACACACTGAGATAGGCCAGTCAAGAGTGGGCCGCGCCCGTTCGAGCGACCAGAAATCGTCGACCGAACCAACTAGCGCAACACAGGGCAAAGAGGGTATCGTTTCATCTACAAGCGAAGCGAGGATGGGAGCGGGGGTGCTCCCTTCACGCGACCTTTGCGCACGGGGGAGGTGCCAGTTTGCTCACGAAATCATTCGCAGCGACCGACGTGTCGTGGCCGGGGGTTTCCGCAAGCGCGGAGATTTTCGACGCTAAGTTTCTTTGCGCAATCCTTGACCACGTTGCGCATCCCGTCTTCGTCAAGGACCGAAAGTTTCGCTTTGTTTACGTGAACATGGCCTTGTGCGCGTTGGTCGGACACCCGCGTGAGGCGATGCTTGGCAAGACCGACTACGACTTCTTTTCGCTCGAGGAGGCTGACTTCTTTCGCCTGAAGGACCGCCAGATGTTCGAGACGATGCGGGAGGTCACGATCAACGAAGAGTCGATCACGGACGCCACCGGACGGTGTCGCGTGCTGGCGACGACCAAGGTGCCGCTCGGCGAGAGCCCTGGTGAAGTCACCCACCTCGTCGGCATCATTCACGACATCACCCAGCTCAAAGAGACAGAAGACGCGCTGCGCCAAGCGAATGAGCAACTCGAGCAGCGGGTAGCAGAGCGCACCCGGGAGCTTGCCAGCGCGCAGCACGAACTCCTGCGCAAACAGCGACTCGCCGTGCTCGGGCATCTCGTCGGCAGCCTCGCCCATCAGATTCGGAACCCGCTTTCGACGATGCTCAACGCCGCGTCGGTCCTTCAGCGCGTGCTCGGCGAGAACGCGCACCCTGACGCAAAGGCCGCGGTGGCGATGATCCACGAGGAAGTGCGGAACGCGAACCGGATCGTTTTCGATCTACTCGACTACGCGCGGGTCCGGCCCTCCAACCCGCGCCCCAGCCCGCTGTTCGAGTTGGTAGAAACGGCGCTGCGATCGGAAAACGTGCCGCCGTCCGTCGTGGTCCGCACACTCATACCTGCTGATCTGAAGCTCCTCGCCGACGTTGAGCAAATCGACGGGGCAATCCGGAACCTCATTCGGAACGCAATCGAGGCGATGCCCAATGGCGGCGCGCTCACGCTCGCTGCCCATCGTGCCGAGGGGCAAGGAGTGTTGACGATCCAAGATAGCGGCGACGGAATCTCACCCGATGTTCTGGCCCACCTTTTTGAGCCACTGGTCACGACCAAACCGCTGGGGATTGGCCTCGGCCTGACCACGGCCAGGGCGCTCCTCGAGAATCAAAGCGGAACGCTCTGCAACGCCACCCCGACGGACCACCAAGGCGCGTGCTTCGAGATTCGTTTGCCGCTGGCACCGTCCTCCCCTTGACGATGGGGTCGTGACGGCGAGCGAGGGACTGAACGGAACTCCGCGACGTGGAGTCCTCCTTGAGGAGCACGCCCTCCCCTATTTTTTGCGGCGAGGGGGAGCGAATTCAGCTGCGAAAACGCTCGTAAAAGGCGGCCAGCGCAGCATCGAGTTGGGCGACTTCCGTCCCGCCCGCTTGTGCCATGTCGGGGCGTCCGCCGCCGGAGCCACCCACGGCTTGCGCCACCGGCTTGATGAGCTCGCCGGCCTTGCAGCGCTCGGTGGCGGCCTTGC
>CANMZR010000392.1 GCA_947502375.1 Polyangiaceae bacterium | reverse complement strand
TGCCACTGCCAGGCGACGGCACGGCTGAGTGGGACGGCTATTTGCCGAAGGCCTCGCTGCCGCAGCTCTACGATCCCCAAGACGGTCAGATTGCAACCGCCAACCAAGACATGACGGGTGCATCCGCCGACGGCAACCCGCTGAACGACGGACAGGACGCGCTGCAAGCTTTCCTGAAGGCCGATGGCACCCGACAGCGGCGCATTCTCGACATGCTCACGGACGGCGGTACGTCGCATTCCATCGACACTCTGCGCGCGATGCAGTTCGACAGTCGCCTGCTCATCGGTCAGTTCGTCGCGACCGCGCTTGCGGAAGCCGCGGACGGCGCGACGCTCACCTCGAAGGAAAAAGCGGTCCTCGATGCGCTGGCAGCATGGAGCGGCACCTGCCCCACGGGCCTCGACGGCTCGGATCCTGTCAAGTCCGCTCTTGACGCCGACCCGCTCGCCACGACCGCATCGATCGGCTGCACGGCGGCTCACGCGGTCATCTTCGCGGTCGTGCACGAGGCGTTCGCCGACGAGATCAAGGCCGCCGGCGATGTCTCACCGCTCGGCCTCGACCTTGGGCTCGTGCTCCGCGCGCTGAAGGACCCAACCTCCCTCGCCTCGGGCGTGACGCTTTGGGATGACGTCGCCACGAAGGACAAGGTCGAGAGCAAAACCGACATCCTCCTTCGTGGTTTGTCGCTCGCCGCGAACGGACTCGACGGCCTCGGAAAACCTAGCTCGTGGCAATGGGGCCGTGTGCACACGATCTCGCTGCGAAGCATCTTCGACAACTTCGGGATCGCGACCTACAACGATGGTCCGTACGCAGCCTCCGGTGGGCTCTTTACCGTCAACGTTGCGAGTCCGCGCCAACGTGCGCTCGCTCCTTTCATGGGCGCGACGCCTTTCGAATTCAGCTCCGGCCCGTCGATCCGCTTCGTCGTCGAGGCGAAGCCCGAAGGACCGCGAATGATTTTCCAGCTACCAGGTGGCTCGGATCTTCACCGCGACAGCCCGTTCTACAACAACCTCCTGCCCAAGTGGCTGAAGGGCGAGCCCGTCGAATTTCCGTTTGGCCCCGGAGCCGTCACGAAGCCCGCGCTCGTCGTCCACGTCGAACCCGTAAACTGAGAAGTCCCATGCATTCACAAATTTTTCGGTTCTCCATGCTCTGCGCACTCGCGTTCGCAACCTCTGCCGGCGCCTGCAAGAGCGCCGAGACCACGAACGATGCGACGAACTTAACCGACGCCCCGGCGAGCAGCAGCGTTGCAGCGAGCGGTGCCGGGGGCGCGAGCGGCGCGGTCGCTTCCTCGGGTTTGGGCGGCAGCACGACGACGAGCAACGCGACCGGCGGAGGCGAGAGCGACGCGGCGATCGAGGCGGCGCTCGCCACAGCAGGGGAGGGGTTGCTCTACACCAGCGAGTCGGACTACCCGTTCGAGGTCGTCACGGGTTCGAACACGGGAGGTGCTGCGGTCGATGAGGCCACGGTGCGCGCCGAGTTCGCGAGTTACGTCGACAAGAAGGCCGATGCCGACAAGCCGCTCGCTTCGCTCTTCGCGATGAGCAAGCCGTGGAACGAGTGGAAGGCGCTCGCGCACCACTGCGCCGATCCGAACGATCCGGTCGAGGTCGCCCAGTGCAAGAAAATGAAAGCCCTCGAAGCCGCGCTCGATGACAACCTGACTTCAATCAAGGTATTTTACTTTGGTTCCGTCGGCGCACCCGGTTTGGTGGACGGAATTGGCGTCTCGATCTTCCTCGTCGGGCGTACCCCATCGGGCAAGCTCGTCGGCGTCGCGACGCTCGCCATCTGGACCTGAAACGACGAATACGTCGTCTTTTACGCTGTAGCGGTTGGGGACGGGGCCACGCGCGCTTTCGAGGACAATGCCGTGCCGCTTGATGAAGGCGAGGGCGGGGTTGGGGGTCATGCGGCTGGCTTCCTTCGCCTGAGGCTTTCTTCGCCTGAGGCTGAGCACGACGACCGCGACCACCTCGGTGTGGGCGCCATCGCCGATATTCGCTGGACGAATACTTCTTGAATATGCACCCAAGAGATAAGTTGACTTTATGCGCTTGAGATATAGTTTGGTTTTATTCGTCACGTAGATTGAACAACCATGCGTCAGCTCATCACCACGCCCGGCCAGGTCGGCGAGATCCTTCGTGGGCGGCGCACAGCACGCCGAATCGCCCAGCAAGAGCTGGCAGCAAAGCTAGGCATCAGCCAAAGCCGGCTGTCCACTCTCGAAGCAGACCCCGCAGGCTTGACCTTGGACCGCCTGCTCCTCCTCGCCAAGCTGCTCGGCCTCGAAGTCGTCGTCCAAGACAAGTCCGACGCGCCTAGCCGCAAGGCTGAGTGGTGAACCATGGGCCGTCGTTCCCACAGCCGAGCGCTCGGGGTTTGGGCAAATGGCCTCCGCGTTGGACGATGGCTCATCCCGGCGCGCGGTCCCATGGAGTTCTCCTATGACGCGACGTGGGTTGCGTCGGAGCAAGCCCGTCCGCTCTCCCTGTCGCTGCCGATGAACTTCGATGGCCTGCCCCTCAAAGGCGAAAAGATCGCTTCTTTCTTCGACAACCTCCTGCCCGATAGCGACGCAATTCGCCAGAGAGTTCGATCGCGGTTTCAGACGCAAAGTGGGGACACCTTTGACTTGCTCGAAGCGATCGGGCGGGACTGCGTGGGTGCGTTGCAGCTCTTGCCCGACGAAAAAAGCCCAGAAGGCGTGAGCGACATCTCCGTGACAGCGCTTGATCACTCGGGGGTCGAGAAACTTCTGCTTGGCAGTGTCTCAGAGCCGAGCCCATCCCATGTCGATGATGACGACTTCCGAATATCCATCGCGGGAGCACAAGAAAAGACGGCCCTAACCTGGCACAACGGGCGCTGGTGCAAACCTCACGGGGCAACGCCGACGACGCACATTTTCAAGCTCCCTCTCGGCTTGGTGGGCCACCGGAAGATGGACATGAGCACCTCCCTTGAGAACGAGTGGCTCTGCGCACGTATTCTGACCGGATACGGCATGTCCGTCGCGTCTTGCGAGCTGAAGCAGTTCGGCTCCACGAAGGCACTGGTCGTAACCCGTTTCGACCGCGTACTTCATTCCAGCGGGCGCTACTGGCTTCGTCTCCCCCAGGAGGACTTCTGCCAAGCTACCGGAACCCCAAGCTCCTTGAAGTACGAGGCTGACGGAGGGCCCGGGCTTACAGAAATTTCCCGCGTGCTTCAGGGGTCGGAGTCGCGTGAGGACGATCTGGCCGCACTTCTGCGGGCGCAGTTGCTTTTCTGGATGCTCGCAGCGACCGACGGCCACGCCAAGAACTTCAGCATCCGATTGCTAGCCCAAGGACGCTATCGCTTGACCCCGCTTTACGACGTTCTTTCCGCGTGGCCAATCACCGGATCTCGTCACAACCAACTGCACTTGAAGAAACTCAAGCTCGCCATGGCGTTGCGCGGCACAAACAAGCACTATCGAGTCGCGGAGATCGAACGCCGGCACTTCAACATGACGGCCCAATTATGCGGCCTCGGCATGGACATGGAGGCCATCATCGCCGACGTCGTGGCCAAGACCCCGAGCGTGATCGAGAACGTAGGAACGAGGTTGCCCAAGAGCTTCCCGCCAGCGCTTTTCGATTCAGTAGCGACCGGATTGCAGAAGGCATCCAAGCAGCTCGAGCGAATGCCACCTGGGTAGCCGTGTCGGCGTTAGTTCGACCACGGGTGGCGGACGTGGCGCGCGTGCCGGTGGCGGCTGCACGAGGCTCGGCAGCCGGTGATTCGAGGGGTTCGTGGCCGACGAGCCATGTCGTTCTACCTCGCCGCGCTGCAAGCCATGGTCGAGGAAACAGGGCTCTCGCAATGTCCCGCGACAAACAGCCGTCGCCGGTAAGCTTAAGGTCGTCGCCCTTCAACACGACTGGTAACGATGGATTTCGGCCATGCTCGACTCGCTCCAAAGACATCCGTTCGGCGTAGAAGCGTTTTTCCGCCGCTCGCTCGTGCTCACGTACGCCGTGCCGCGCGCGAGGTCGAGGGCTGCGTCGCGAACACGCTGGTCTCTCACGGTAGAATGTTCACCTTCATGGTGTACCTTCAAAGCGGATGATTCACGTCGTCGTACTCTCCGCGCGTGCCCGCAAGCAGTTGCGGGTCGTGCCGGAGTTTATTGCGACGAAGCTCGCGGCGTGAGTCGAGGCCGTCGAACAAGATGGGCTCGAAAGTATCAGCAAAATAATTGGTTTTCACGCTGAGCCGCTCAAAGGGCGGCGTAAAAAGCAACGTTCGAGCCGCCTCAGTCAAGCCTATCGCGTGATTTACGTAATACGCGCGGGCGAGGTCGGGTTCGTCAGCGTCAAAGAGGTGAACAACCATGACTACGAGCGCGCTCGCCGAGACGTAGCCCTACGGACACGGACGCAGGTTCGTGACGGCGAAACGCTGCGCCGGTTCTTCGACGAAGTTGACTCCGAGCGGAGCGCCCGCACCGAACTCTTCAACGCGCGCCCCTTATCTCAAGCTCGGCGGCAGCTGCCCGCCGCTTTCAAGGGAAAGGTCCCCAAGGTGAGTTGAATTGCCCCCACGTGTTTCACGCGATAGGGGCTCTATCAAGCGTTCATTATTCAATAAACCTCGGCGAGTCGATCGTCCCAAACCGTAGGACCCCCTT
>CANMZR010000391.1 GCA_947502375.1 Polyangiaceae bacterium | reverse complement strand
AGCTCACCCTGGCTGATGAACTTACGCAGGTTTTGCCGAATTCGACCGCGAATGATGTGGCGAAATCGTGCGTGATCCTGGTCGATCTTCAGAGCCACGACACGAGTGTAGCCTCATTCGTGGGCTTCGTCGCCTGCCCGCGCGCGTCGCGCTTCGGCCACAATCAAAGCGAGCTCGTCGAGCAAGGTGCCCAGGCCTTTTTTCGTCGCGGCGCTGAACAGCTTCAAATCGACCCCAAGTTCTTTCTTGAAGCGCTTTTTTAGCGCGGGGTAGGCCTCGTTGACGTCGGTGAGATCGCCCTTCGAGAGCGCGACCACTTCCGGGCGCGTTGCCAGCTCTTCGTCGAATTTCGTGAGCTCTTCGCGGAGCGCGAGGTAGTCGGCGACCGGCTCGCGGTCTTCCCCTGGATCGAGCGTAACGAGGTGCAAAATCGCGCGAGTCCGGTCGATATGACGCAAGAAACGGTGGCCGAGACCGGCCCCTTCGGATGCGCCTTTGATGAGGCCAGGAATGTCCGCTACGACGAAATTAGAACCGCCTCGGCGCGTGCCGCCCGCGTGTTCGACGACGCCGAGGTTGGGCGTGAGGGTCGTGAACGGATAGTCCGCAATTTTGGGCCGCGCGGCGCTGACCGAAGCGACGAAGGTGCTCTTGCCTACATTGGGAAATCCGAGCAGGCCCACGTCGGCAAGGACTTTGAGCTCCAGGCGCAGCTCGCGCTTTTGGCCCTCTTCACCGGGCTCGGCGCGCCTCGGAGCGCGATCGATCGACGTCGCGAAATGGATGTTCCCGCGCCCGCCGCGTCCGCCGGCGACGATGACGAAACGCTCTTGATGTTTCGTGACGTCGCCGAGTTCGTCGCCATTCTCGGCGTCAAACACCTGGGTCCCCACCGGCACGCGCACGAGCCGCTCCCGCCCGGCCTTCCCGTATTTGTCCTTGTTGCCGCCGTGTTCGCCGGATTCGGCTTCGAGCCGGCGCATGTAACTCAGATCGAGGAGGGTGCCCATGCCCTCGTCACCCACGAGCACGACGTCGCCGCCCTTGCCGCCATCGCCACCGGCAGGGCCGCCGAAAGGAATGTATTTCTCTCGCCGGAAAGCGATGGCGCCGTTTCCACCGCGTCCCGCGATGACTTCAATCGTTACTTCGTCCACGAATCGCATAGAACTCCAAAACTCTTAGTCGTGAACGTCGCCCCCGAACGGGGCTTGAGGCAAGGGTCCGATTGGCTCGCGTTCCGACGGAGTTTGAGGGTTCCGTTCGGTTCGAGGGATTCGGACGAACGCGCGTCTCATTCTTTTGCGCGCGTCCCGTTTGGCGTGAAACCCGTTTGGCGTGAAAGCCGCTGGAGCCCTAAAGCCGCTGGAGCCCTAAAGCCACTGGAGCCCCAACGCCGCTGGAGCCCCAACGCCGCTCGGGGCTAGTCCCAACGGATCGGCGGCTTGGGTGGCAGGGTGGCGGTGGAGTAGCCACGGCTCGAGCCTGCGATCGTGCGACTGGAGGCGTTCGTCTGAGAGGGCGAAGCCGCCGAGAGCTCTCCGTCGAGTGCGGAGAGCGCGTTGATGAGACGCTCGAGGGGGTAATCGTGCGCGGCTTCGCGGTCGAAGGTGTGGACGATGCGCACGAGTTTCAACGCCGTGAGTCGTGGCACCTCGACTTCGCGGTCGAGGAACGACTCGAAGGTGGCGTAGCCCTTGGCCTCGAACAAATGCTCGGTTTGAATGATGGCCAAGAGATCTCCGATATCGAAGAAGGTTTTGTCGAGCTTCTTCCGGAGCGTGTTGATGGTGCTCACACGCTGGTGCAGGAGCGAGATTTTGGATTTGATCTCCTCCGCTTCTTTGGGGGTACGGAGTGTCGCGCGCGCGCTGCCCGGGGGCGGCGGCTCGGCATTGCGCTTGCGAATCTCTTCGGCGTGCTTTGCGGCATGTCGGGCGACCCAGGGAGCCGCGCCTCGCAGGCCGAAGTTGCGCTTGGCGTCGTCGCTATCGGCGTCGGCACCATTCGCGGCGCGCGCGGCCGCTTCTTTGATGGCCAGCAGCTTCGCGTTGCGTTTCTCCGTCTTGTCGCCCGCGCCCTTTTTGGGCTTGGCCGGTGCAGCCTTCGCCACAGCGTTTGGCGCAGCCTTTGGCGCAGCCTTCGGTGCAGCCTTCGGCCCAGCCTTTGGTGCAGCCTTCGGTGCAGCCTTTGGCGCAGCCTTCGGTGCAGCCTTTGGCGCAGCCTTTTTTGCGGCGTCCCCCTTGCTCGTGCCTGCCGCTTTGGCAGCAGGCTTTGCCGGCTTCGTTTTTTCTTTCGATTTACTAATCTTTGAGGGCGGCATGGCGACGAGAGCTCCTCCGAACCGAATGGGCGCGGCGAGCGGGGGATACCCCCGCGGGTAGATCAAGCGGCCGACGGAAAAGCTCCGAAAACCACTCGGCTGGACTTAGCAAGTTCGTCCCGCCGCAACAAGGACAAGGATTTCAAGGCTCCACGTGAGCAAGGCGGGTAGGCGGCGAGGAAACGTCGAGCGTCGAGCGGCGAGCCTTCCGAATGCACGCGGGTCCCGCGAAAGTTCGACTCGATGCGTGAAGCCACCAGCGCTTGCGGCGCGCCTCCCACTCGAGCGTTCTCGGCCGTCGCGCGTCACCCCTCAATCGTAATATTCATGCCCAAGGTGGGTGAGCGGCTCTTCGCCACGCAGCCAACGCAGGGTATTTTTCAGCTTCATGAGCTGAATGAACAGATCGTGTTCCGGATAGAGCGTCGGGGCCACGGTGGGGCTCTTGAAGTAAAAGCTGAGCCATTCTTGGACGCCGCTCAGGTTCGCCCGCTGCGCGAGGTCGAGGAAGATGGCGAGGTCGAGGACGATGGGCGCGGCGAGGATCGAATCACGGCAAAGGAAGTCGACCTTGATCTGCATCGGGTAGCCGAGCCAACCGAAGATGTCGATGTTGTCCCAGCCCTCTTTCGAGTCCCCACGTGGCGGGTAATAGTTGATTCTCACCATGTGGTAGAGGTCCCCGTAAAGCTTCGGGTACAATTTCGGCTGAAGAAGGTAATCGAGTACCCCCAGCTTCGTCACTTCCTTTGACTTGAAAGACCCCGGATCTTCGAGGACTTCACCGTCGCGGTTGCCGAGGATGTTCGTCGAGAACCAGCCGGCAATTCCGAGCATTCGCGCCTTGAATCCCGGCGCAAGGATCGTCTTCATGAGGGTCTGCCCGGTCTTGAAGTCTTTCCCGGCGAACGCGACGCCGCGCTCTCGCGCCAGTTCGAATGCCGCCGGAAAATCGACCATGATGTTGGGGGCGCCGTTCGCGAACGGGACGCCTTCCTTGAGACAAGCCCACGCGTACAATTGCGAGTTCGCGATACCCGGATCACTGTCGAGGAGGCCTTGTTCGAAGGTCGCGATGGATGCGTGGACTGCGGCGGGCGGCAAATAGGTCTCGGTCGAACCGCACCAGACCGCGACGACGCGCGCGAGATCATTCTCTTTTTTGAAGCGGCGAATATCCTCGCGGAGCTGTTCGACCATCGCCGCCTTGTTGGCGCCGGTTTTGACGTGGGTGCCGTTCAGACGTTTCACGTACTCCGGGTAGAAGACCCCCTTCATCGGACGGACCGACTCGAGTTCCTCCCGGATCGGGTCGAGATGTCGATCTTCGAGTACTTTGGCGTGTTTCGCTGCCTCGTATGCGTTTTCCGGGAAGATGTCCCAGCCGCCAAAGACGAGCTGGTCGAGGCTCGCAAGCGGAATAAAATCACGGATGAGGGGCGTGTTGTTGTCCGTGCGTTTTCCCAGCCGAATCGTGGCGTTTTGCGTCAACGAACCGACGGGTTCGCCGAGGCCGCGACGGATCAACATGACCCCGGCGATCGTCGTGGTGGCGACGGCGCCCATTCCGGGCAAAAGCACACCAAGCTTGCCGACGGGCGGCGCTATCTCGCTGGGTCGTTTCATGACGAAGCGCTTTACAGTAAATTCGCCCCTATGCACAGACTCGGCATTAACTTTGCGTGACGCTCGCCCAGAGAGCCGCTGAAGAGCCGTTCCTTTTCGGATAACGACACGCCCGCCCGAGGGGTATGAAATGTTTGCAACTCTGGCGCCTTGCCCTAGCCCAACCGGAGGCGCTATGTCCGCGGGACAGTAGCCTTAATTGGTATTTCGTCGCGCCATATGTTAGGAGGCGCACTGCTTAACGCCATGCTTGAATCTTCAATCCCTACACCTCGGTCCTCGAACAGCGGCGTGCCCATGCAGCGGGCGATCGTGCTAGCGGCCGGTCGCGGCTCACGGCTCGTCGGCGAGCAGGACTTGCCGAAGCCGCTGAAATCGGTCGCCGGAGTGCCACTGCTCGTACGGATCCTCCGGACGCTGCAAACCGAGGGGATCCGCGAGGCCGTCATCATTCTCGGCGACCGCGGCGAGCACATCCGTCGGGCCTTGCAGTCGGACCCGTCTTTGATCTTGAAGCTCAAGTTCGTTGAGAACGCCGACTTTGATAAGAAGAACGGCGTCTCGTTGCTGGCGGCCCGGAAGTACATCGACCGAGAGTGTCTCTTGACGATGGCAGACCATCTTTATTCGCCGGAGATCGTCAGGCGTTTGCAGAGCTTTGAGTTGCCGCCGGGCTCGTGTGCCCTCGGAGTTGACTACGACATCGAGCGTTGTTTCGACATCGACGACGCGACCAAGGTGAAGCTGGAC
>CANMZR010000390.1 GCA_947502375.1 Polyangiaceae bacterium | reverse complement strand
TGGACGGCGCCAAGGTGCAGTGCTCGGTGACGGCGAACGGCGCTAGCTTTAGCGCATCGGGCATCATCGAAGACGGGAGCGGCAATCATTTCGATTTCGTCATTCCGTCCATCAGTGCGTCTGCCACGGAAGCCGCGCCCGCCCTTGGAAACATTGGCTTTCGGAGTCCCACGACCGTTGCGCTTTACCGGGCACCCGCCGAGACGGCCTGCAAATTTTGGTTCACCGGCAATGAGCAACTTGCAGCCGGCCTTATCTGGGTTTCGTTCAAGTGCGACGCGATAAGCGATCTGGGCCATGACTCGAGCTGCCAGATAACCGCGGGCAGCGCGCTTGCGATGCAGAACTGCGATCAGTGAAAGTGACGTTTCCTAGGTGATGCCGGGGTCGCTTCGCGCGGGCGATTTTGCGCGGTTCACCCTCGTCGTTGCCGTCGCTTTTGCGCTGCTAGAGGGAGCTCCGGCGTGCGGTAATCATGCGGCGCCAAATCCGTTCGTTTCTGGGAGTGGAGGGGCGGGTGGCGGCGTCGGCGATGGCGGCGATGTCGGCGCGGGTGCGGGGACCCCGTCGGTGGACCCCACGCTCGGCGGGCCGTGCACCGTGGACTCGCAATGCGATGACGCGCTCCCATGCACCTTTGACGCCTGTGACGCGAGCCTTGCCAGATGCCGTTTCATTCCCGATGACACGCTCTGTCAAAATGAGTTCGTTTGCGATGGTCAAGAGGTTTGCTCGAACTCGCACGGTTGCGTCGCCGGCGAACCGAAGACGTGCAGCGACGGCAATGCGTGCACCATCGACTCGTGCGAGGCGGCCACGGGCGCGTGCCTTTCCGAGGCTCGGGATGCGGATGCCGACGGCGATCCCGACGTCCACTGTGGAGGCGGAGACTGCGCGGACGAGGAGCCGCTCGTCTCGTCAAAACAGGACGAGGTCTGCGCGAATGGCGTCGACGATGACTGCGACGGCGTGGTCGATGAGCCGGAGTGCGGCAAGCCCTCCCACGACGATTGCTTCACCCCGCTCGGAATAGCGACGCCTGGCACCTATGGCATGAGCACCGTGGCGGCGAAGCTCGATTACGGCTCGAGCTGCGCTCTGGGAAATCCACCGGCGGCGCGCGACGTGGTCGCCGCTTTGTCGATTCCGGCAGGCAGCTACGACGTGACGCTGACCGCACGCACAACGTCACCGGACGTGACCGTGACGCTCGCAGGTCTGTGTGGGAAGCCGGGCACCGAACTGGCATGTGGCACCGGTTATCCGCACGCGCAATCCGGGCGGTTTGCGAAGTTGCGCGCTCGCGGTGTCGGTGCTGCCAAGCCGATGGTCTTGCCGGTCTACGTCGCCACCGACTCGCCAACGGCAGTCACCCTGCGTTACGAGCTGGTTGCGGCAGGCGCCATTCCCACGAATGAGACCTGTGGCTCGGCTCTGGTGCTCGCCGAGGGCGTTCCACAAACAGCGCAGCTCGTCGGTGTCGCCACCGACCTGTCGACAAAGTGCGGGACCGCGACCGGTGAGCTCGTCTACCGCTTCGAGCTTAGCGAGGCTCGCGATGTGGACCTTTTCGCTTCTTCGATCGACGGCGATGGACGTCCTGGGATTTCGCTGCGGACGGCAGGTTGTGCACTCGCGACCGACGAAGTGACGTGCTCGGTCGCGCCCACCGCCGGCGACAGCGCGCACATTTTTCGCCATGCCCTGGTGCCTGGGGTGTACTTCGTCGCCGTTGCCGCGACGGCCCCAACGGACGCACTTTTGACCTTGTCGACGAGCCCGCCGACGCCCTTGCCTGCCGACGAGAACTGCGCGGCCTCGCCACTCTTGGTTCCTGGCGTGACACGCGACGTTCCACTTGCGTTTCATCAAGACGACGTGGACACCGGGTGCCTGACCGGAGGGACGGACGCGGCCTACGCGCTCGAATTGTCGGCAGCCTCGGACGTCCTCGTCGTCGGGCGCTATTCAAACGGTGACTCGGCCGCCGTGTCGATTGCGAAACTTGGCTGTACCGCGGCGGACGAGCTGTCCTGCGCTGTCGGCAACCTGTCGCCGACTCGCGCGCGGGCTCACGCACTTCAGGCGGGTAGCTACCGTGTGATTGCCGAGAGTGAGCAGGCGCAACCGATGCAGCTCACCGCATTCGTGCGACCCAAAGTGCCACCGACCCTCGTGCCCTTCGCCGATGGGTGTGCGGACGCGCTCACGATTGGGCCGTTCGGTGGATTTTTTCAAGGCAACACCAGCAACGCGAAGGCCGACTTCGACGCGGGCTGCGACCAAGGCAAGCAACCGAAGGGCACCGCACCCGACCAGCTCTTGCGACTCGTTCTCGCGGCACCGAAGCGCGTTGTCTTCGATATGCAGGGCTCCGGTTATTCGACCGTGCTCGCGGTTCGGCAGGGGTCTGCGTGTCCTGGTAATGAACTCGCCAAGGCGTGCGCGGTCGGCTACTACCCCGATCGGAGTTTTTTGGACCTGACGCTTTCGCCGGGTACTTATTTCGTTCAAATCGACGGCTTTAATGGGCAATATGGCCCTTGGTTCCTCGACGTTTTTCTCGCAGATCTTCCACCCTGATTCGAGTCATGCTCCAGCGCGTCGCCACCATCGCTTACGCCACGTACCGAGAGGCCGTCCGAGCCCGAATTCTCCTCGGGCTCGGTGGGGTGGCGGGTGCCTTGGCTTTTTACGCATTGGTCGTCGGTGCTTTTGCGCTCCAGGAGTCGTCTCGGGTGGTGGCCGATCTAGGGGCTATGACGACGAGCGTCTTTTCGATTCTGGTTGCCATTCTCATTGGCGCGACCTCGCTACACCGCGAGCTCGAGATGAAGACGATTCTGCCGCTGCTCGCCCGACCGATCCGGCGTGGGGAGTTTTTGGTAGGTAAATACCTCGGTATCATGCTGGTCGTGGGCGTGTTCATTCTTGCCGAAGGTGGGCTCGTGTTGACGATGTGCGCGGCGCTCGGTGGTCGCTCGCCGGCGCTATGTGTGTCCGCCGTGGCCAGCTTGGCGGTGCTCTTGGCCGTCGCGGCTTGGCGGTTTCCGAAGGCACGCACCTTCGGTCCGATCCCATGGGCGGCAGCGATGATGCTCGCGGGTACGGTGCTCGCCGCGGGCGCGCCAGGTGAGCGCTCGCTCGTCCTCGCGTCAGCGGCGCTTTCGTTCATGGAGGTCGCCATTGTGGCCGGGCTGGCGATGCTGTTCTCGGCCTTTTCGACGCCGTTTCTTTCGGCGCTGCTCACCCTCGGAATGGTGGTCGTTGGACGCAGCGCGGACACGATGGCGCGGATGCCGATCAAAGTGTTCGGCAAGGGCCTTCACGACCTGGCGTTCGTCCTCAGTCGCGTCGTTCCCAATCTGCACGTCTATGTGCCTGCTCGTCCGCTGTTGACCGGCGAAGGGGTGAACGCGAACCTTGTGGGTTACCTGGCGCTCACGAGCGTTCAGACGGTCGGATGGATGGTCGGGTTGCTCGCAGTGGCATCGTTCGTTTTTCAGCGGCGCGATTTTACGTGAGTGCGCCGCCGCCTTCCATCAGGCGGCAGGTGTTCACGTGCGTGGCGCTCCTCGTCGTCGCGCTCGCCGCGTGGACGTTCCGGGTGGTGTGGGGCGGAGAAGCCGAGCTTCGCCGAAGTGATGACGCCCTCGAACGTGGCGAGGTCGAAGAGGCGGTGGTGCACGCCCGACGCGCGGCCAGCTTTTATGCCCCGTGGGCGCCCCATGTGAGTGACGCCTACCGCCGCATGATCGCGCTTGCAACGGCTGCCGAGGAGCATCGTCGTCGCGATACGGCCACATTTGCTTGGCGTTCGGTACGTCAGGCGGCGCTGGATACACGCTGGCTCATGGCCCCGCACGCGCCGGACTGCGAGCGCGCAGAGCGTGAGGTCGCCCGTCTCTCGGCTCTCGGCGTCCACGAAAATGTTTCGCCCGACCCGTTGATTGAGTCCCGTCAGCTCGCGCTCCTTCGGCACGATGACCGGCCGCGCGTGGGTTGGACGCTGGTGCTGCTCTTAGGCATGTTGACCGCCGGCGCCGGAATATTTTTCGCCAGCGACGCTGTCGCAGGCTCAGCCGGTCGGCTCGACTTGAGGCAAGGAAAGCGGCCCTTGCTCGTCGCGGCGGTGGGCGTTCTGGCTTGGTTATTGGCATGGTGGCAGGCATGAGCGAGCCCGAGCGCATTGTGTCCTTGGTGCCAAGCGACACCTACACGCTGGTGCGTCTTGGCCTTGGGCGACGGCTCGTGGGCCGAACCGATTACTGTGTTGAGCCACGCAGTGTCCTCGATGTTCCTTCGGTCGGCGGCACGAAGAGCGCGGACGTCGCTGCCATTCTTGCGCTCGCTCCCGATCTCGTCGTGGCGAATCAGGAGGAGAATCGCAAGCACGACATCGAGCAGTTGCAGGCGGCCGGGGTGAGGGTCCTCGTGAGCTTCCCATGCACGGTGGCCGACGGGCTCGCGCATGTCCTGCGACTTGCGGCACTCTTCCCATCCCTCGACGTCAAGGTGGCGCTCGAAGAGCTGACCCACTGCTACGAACGTCACGCCCGAGCCGTGCGCGAGACCTCCGTCGAAACGTTCATCCCGATCTGGATGGACCCGCTCATGACCGCCAACGAGGGGGCGTTTCTGTCGGACGTGCTCGAACTCACCGGTGGCAGAAACGTGTTCGGCGACCGGGTCCGACGCTACCCGCTCCGTGCCGATCTCGGTTTACGAGA
>CANMZR010000389.1 GCA_947502375.1 Polyangiaceae bacterium | reverse complement strand
CCGGGCACTGGGTTCCGTTGCGGGCCGAGGTCCCGTTTGGGGGAGCCCCGACCCCGCCAAGTCGCTTTGATGGTCGTTTTTGGATGGGACTCAGCTGCACGATTTGCGGGTGCCTCCTCGGGCTCTACCTGCTCCTCGACGTGTTCGTGTTGAACGTCCGGCCGGAGCTGCGGGCGGTGATCTTCGAGTCGATGGGGCGCGCGGCGGTCATCGCGTATTTGCCGGTGATTCTTTACTTGTTCGTGCCCTATTTCGTGGACCGTTACGATCCCGAGCCGTGGTGGGCGCTCTTTGGTGTGTTCGCATGGGGGGCCTTGTTCGCGACCGGCACAGCGGTGATCGTCAACACGGCGGGTGGGCGATTGGTCGGCCGTATCGCAGAGAATGCCGAGATGGGTGAGCTCTACGCGTCGGTCATCAGTGCGCCAATTTTCGAGGAGCTCTTTAAGGGTCTGGCGGTCTTTGGGATGCTCGTGTTTCTACGCCGCGAATTCGACGGGGTGGTGGATGGCATCATCTACGGCACGTTCGCCGCCCTTGGGTTCGCAGCGACCGAGAACGTCATCTATTACTTCCGTGCGGACATTGCCGAGGTCGTTGGGCGGCAAGCAGGCGCGCTCGGGCGGCTGTTCGTTCTGCGCGGACTGCTGACGCCGTGGCTTCACCCGCTCTTCACGTCGATGACCGGGATCGGTTTCGGCCTCGCACGCCAGTGCCATGAAACGTGGAAGAAGGTTGTCTACCCGGCCGCAGGTTACGTCGTTGCCGTGCTCTTGCACGCGTGCTGGAACGGGCTCCCGACGATCACGGCGCAGCTCGCCGAGCGTGGCGAACGCGATCAAGTGCGGGCTCTGACGGTGGTTGTCGGCAGCGCGATGGCTGTCGCGTTTTTTCTCATCGTCTGTTTGTTGGTCCGTCAAAAAGGCCAGACGATAAGGAAGTTTCTCTACGACGAATGGCTCATCGGTACGATCACGAAGGAAGAGTACGAACTCATCGGTTCCTATGGTGGTCGCATGAAGGCTCGCCTGTCCTGGCGCGGCAAGGCAGGCGAGGCCTTTGTCGCCGCCGGCGCCCGTTTGGCCTTGTCGAAGTTTCACGTCGCTTGCGCAATGCGTGGCCAAAAACGCACGCTGAGCGCCGACTTTATTGTTCCACTGCGGCAGGAGCTGGCCCGGTTGCGTCCGTTGATGGAGGCGAATACGCGTCGTTGATTCTCGCGTTCGTGCCGGCGCGAGCCAACCTGAAAGCGACGTTCGCTCGGCGCGCAGGGAGCTCGACCGAGGTGCCGCTCTTGCACGCGTGTCGCGTCGCGTCTTTGAAGTTATTCGTCGCCGAAGGTGATGCCGACGTCACGCGCCGCGCGCACCATCGAGTCGCTCGGAGACACGTTGTGCGGGTCGGCGATGGCTTCCGAGATAGGTACGAGCACGATCTCCGGGGTCCTCAGTGCGACCATGTGATTCCAGTGTCCAGTCCGCGCGGCTTCGACCGCCGCCGAGCCGAAACGTGTGCCGAGGATGCGGTCGAACTGAGTGGGTGTGCCGCCGCGCTGCAGATGCCCGAGCACCGTGACCCGGACCTCCATGTCGAGCCGTGGCTCGAGGGCCGCGGCGAGCTTGTAGCCCGCGCCGAAGAGCCGCTGCATTTGCCCGAGGGCTTTTGGTCCTTCGTGGCTCTGGTCACCGGCTGCCGGGCGGGCGCCTTCGGCGATGGCTATCAGGCTGTAGGGGTTCCCGCGCGCGCGCCGCTCGTTGATCCTTTCGAGGATGGGCTCGAGGCGGTACGGGAGTTCCGGGATGAGGCACACGTGGGCCGCCCCGGCCAGCGCGGCGTGAAGGGTGATCCACCCGGCGTTGCGCCCCATCAATTCGACCACCATCACCCGATCGTGGCTCTCAGCAGTGTCGTGCAAGCGATCGATGGCATCGGTCGCGGTCTGCACGGCCGTGTTGAAGCCGAACGTGTAATCCGTGCTGCCCAGGTCATGATCGATCGTCTTCGGGACGCCGATGATGTTCATCCCCTTGTCGATGAGCTTCTGCGCGATCCGCATGCTGCCGTCCCCACCGATGCTGATGAGCCCGTCGAGCTTCAGCTTGTGGTAGTTCGCGACCACGCGATCCGAGACGTCGCTCTCTTTTTTGATGCCGTTTTCTTCGACGACATAATGAAAAGGGTCGCTCTTGTTCGACGTTCCGAGGATCGTTCCGCCCTTGCTGATGATGCCTCGGACGTCGTCGGGGCCGAGCCAGCGGTTTCCCTTCGGCGAGCGGTAATCGAGGTCGATGAGACCGCTCGTCGCATCTTCGATTCCGAGGATCTGCCACCCCAAGGCTCGGGCTTTGAGGACAGCCCCGCGAATGACGGGGTTGAGGCCGGGGCAATCGCCGCCGCCTGTCATGATGCCAATGCGTTGGATGGTCACTCGCAACCATGTACGAGTAGGAGCCCCCCAAGGTCAAGACCTTGGCACTTTGCTTCTTGTCAACAAAGCGTGAGGTCCGCTCAGCGTGCTGGCGCTGACAAGGACATCAAGACACGCAGTTTTGCGGCAAGCTCTGCGGCTTCGGGGAGTTTTCGATCGATTGCTTCGGTGGCGACCTGCGAGAGGTTTTCGATCGTTCCTGCCAGGGCTTCGGGGTTGAGCTCGACGTTCCCGCGGCCCATGACGTTGCGCGCCACATCGGCGGCGTGCAGTGCGAGACGCGCGCCTTTTTTGCCGCCTTTTTTAAGCGAAATGCCCCCGATGGCGGCGACGGATTGGGTCACGTCAAGCACCGCGTGAGCGAGCACGAGATCTTCCGCGGCGGCGGCGCTGGCCTGCCTGGCGAGCCACAGGCATCGCGTGCCCATATCCATTCGGGTGGTAGCGCCGGCTTCTAGGACCGTTGACCAAGCGGAGGTCAGATGCGCGGCCGTCCTCACCAGGCCTCGGCGCTCGTTCGGGCGCTCGTGAGCTGGGTGCCACAGCTGTTCGAGCAGCGACAGCGCCTCCTGGAGTTGCTTTTGCGGAGGCAGGACTCCCGCCTGTCCAAGCACGTCGTGACTCCAGGCGACTCCCTGCAGCGCGCGTACGGAACGGGATGGCTGACCCGTCTGATGGGCTCCAAGGCCTTCATCAAAAGAAGCTTCGGTCGGGTATTGTGAGGCGAGTTGCTTCAGCGTTGCCAGAACTTCGTCGAGCGCACCGGTTGTCTCGCGAACGAGGTCGCCCGTGCAGGTCTCGTCGTGGGTCAATCGCTCCACAGCCAGCGCGGCGACGTCAATGACCGAATAGGATAAAACGCCCATCATTTGCGACTTGCCAGGCTCGTCGTCGCGGCACCATCTTCGGGTGCGCGATGACGCGCGGGTGGCGGTGGCTATCAGCGGCACCGAGAGCAGGCTTGGGTCGCGTCGCGCTTCTTGGGAAGCGAACGCGAGCACCCGCGAGGTCAGGAGTGTCATCGCGCTCACGAGGACGCGATTGGTCGCTTCCGATTCGGGCTCGGGTGCGGCTGCGGACAGTTGCTGTTCGACTCGGTCGGCGAGGTCGAAGTATTCACGCCACGCCCACGCGAGGTTGCTAGGTCCTCCGAACCATCGCGTGGGTCCAGCAAAGGCCATCGTCTCGAGGTAATCCGCGTACGTGCGCAGTTGCGACATCGGCAGCGGTTTGCGCGCAAAGGTGTGAAGCGCCGTGAGGAGCACCTGACGCATGTCATCAGAGTCGTGGCCGCCGGTGGGCGTCGGCTCTCGAAGCGCGGTGCTAGGACGAAGCGGACTCGGGCTTGGCTTGACGGCGTAAAGCATAAATTGCGGGATAAGCTGCTCCCACGCCGAGTGAACGTACCGTTGGCCGCTTCCTTGAGCGGTCGGCAAAGATTGCGAGCCGAAGCTATTTTTGGGGGACTGGAATCGTCCGGTTCGAGGACGTTTTTCTTGCCCCTGCCGCCCCCGTTCGCTCGCGTCCCGCCGCTCAGGCGGGCGGCTAAAGGGGTGACGGAGAAACGGGCCAACGCCTGGGTAACGAGAGGTGGCGGAGGGAGCAGGATTCGAACCCGCGGTACCCTTGCAGGCACACCTGATTTCGAATCAGGCACCTTCGGCCACTCGGTCATCCCTCCGAACTCGGGACCATCCCAAAAAGGGGGACCGAATTCAAGCAGAATGCCACGGCCCAGGTTCGGCTAGGATGCCAATCGTGAAAAAGCGCGCGGCAGCCCAGGTTTTCACTTCGATTCTGCTCGCTGGTGTTTCGGCGAAATCCGCCCCTCCCCGGGTGTCGGACAGCTCCGCTAGGTCGGCGACCTCTGTGACGTCGGCTGGGAGCCCTGCCTTGTCGAACCCGAATGAATGGGAGGCCACTTCGCTCAGCCGCCTCGCCATCGCGAGTCAACTCGGCGTTCATCACCGCCTCGATACGCCGCCGGCTTTCATCTCGGCGGACCGAGTGGCCCTTGGAGGAGGCTTCGAGGTGCAGGCTTTCTTGGGACGGCGCTTTGCGGTCACCTTGGCATGGGAACGCTTCGGTCTCGGGTCAGAGCGCACGGGGATCACGGACTTTGGCTCGGCATCGATCACGCGACGAGTCGACAGCGCGTCGCTCGGCATGCGGGTGGCGCCCTGGGCGAATGAGTACCTCTCCGCGACCGTGGGCGTCGGCATCGGGGCTGCGTGGCAACATGCCACCGCCGATGGGCTCCTGTGGCCTCAGCTTCAGCCCAGCCTTGGGACGTCGGTCGTGTGCAGTGGCAGCGGC
>CANMZR010000388.1 GCA_947502375.1 Polyangiaceae bacterium | reverse complement strand
GACCCGAAAGGACAGCTCATTTGGTTTACGGCGCTTTCGCAAGAGGAAGCGCTCGGCAGTCAATCGGTGCGAGCGCTCACAATCGACAAGGACGGTACCATCTTCATCGCCGGAAGCTTCAAGGGCTCGCTGACGTTCGGCGGAAAGACCCTCGGACTCACGTCGGTGACCGCCATCCGCGATATGTTTCTCATGAGCCTCAATGCGGATGGCGGGGTTCTCGCAGCGAGCGCCTTCAAAGGGGCCACGACAACTTCGGACGTCGTCCCAGTCGGCATCGAAGCTATCGGCTCTGGCGCGGTCATCGTTGCGGGCAATTTCGTCGGCGCCGTCAATTTCGTTCCGCTGGTTTCAAGCACAGCGATCGGCAGCGACGGATTTCTCCTCACGACAGACACAAAGTTGGCGGGCATCGCAATGGTTGGGGTGGGTGGAGCTAAACTCGATCAAATCGAGGCGATGGCGGCGGGCGCAAAGGGCGAAGTCCTCGTCGCGGGAAGTTTCAATTCGGTCGCTGGCGACAATTTCAAGGTCGCGAACCAAGAGCTCGTGTCGGCCGGAGATTTGGACATTTTCATCGCCCGCTATACGTTCGACACGAAATTCATTGGAGGGAAACTTGCAGCCACCTACGGCTCGACCGGGATCGACCGTGCTCGCGGCATTGCGCGTGACGCGGCGGGCACCATTTACGTCACAGGCTCCAAGACGTTGGGCGTGAGCTTCTCTGGAGCCTCCACTGCACCTACGGCGGGTCAGAATGGCGACCCATTCGTGGTTGCCTTGACGAACGACTTCGCCCACGTGTGGACGCAGAGCAACGGAACCTCATCCGCCGACACGGGGCGTGCGGTGGTCGTCGATTCGAAGGGACTCGTCGTGGCCGGCGGAGACTTCGCCTCGACGTTTACGCTGAAACTCGGGTTCAGTTTGACAAGCCCTACCGCGACACCCGACCCCTTTATCGCGAAATTCTTTCCGGGCGCGATGGGCAGTTTTCTCGGCACGCCGATTTTTGGGCTCGCTTTCAGCGGCTCAGGCTTTGACAACCTCGTCGCGCTCACCACCACCCTAGCGGAGCGCGATATCGTCGCAGTGGGCAATTACACTAGCAACATGACGATTGGCAATGTCACCCTGCCCACCGCGGGTACAAAAAACCCGTCGATGTTCGTCGTCCGCCTTCAGCAGTAGGTTGACACGCAGCCGACGGCGACACGCTGCCGACAGCGACGCGCTGCCGACAGCGACGCGCTGCCGAGAACGACGCGGTGCCGACGGCGACGCGCTGCCGAGAACGACGCGGTGCCGACGGCGACGCTATTCCGGCTGTCCGGGCGTCATCACCCAGGTCTGGATCGTTTCCTGCTCAGAGAAGGTCAGGCAGTCGAGGTTCGCGGCGTCGAGGACGGGGTCACCCGTGCAGTTCTTCCCTTTGGGCATCTCCCCATTCTTGATGCGCTGAAGGGAGCATTGAGCGACATTTTGGTTCGCACACTTTTTCGACACCAGCTGTGAATCGGCGTAGACCTCCGCGAAGTTGGTCCCGCCAGCAGCATTGAGGGTATGGCAAGGACCGCACTTCAGTGCGAGAATCGGCTTGGCGTCCGCACTCCAGGTCGGCGGCGCGCAGCTGCCCATTCCGTCGCAGTGACCCACGCAAACTTCACGCGGATCCAGCTTGTCCGGGACCAGCGAGCACGTTCCCTCCAGGTTCTTCACGCTGCAAGCCATGCAATTCCCCGTGCACGCCGTGTTGCAGCAAACCTTGTCGACACAGAGTCCCGAAGAGCACTCATTCGTCAGCGCGCAAACGCCACCGTTCGATTTCTTGGGCTGGCAGACGTTCCCGCCGCAGAAATTGCCGGCGGAGCAATCGGCGTCGAGGGCGCAAAACTTCGGGCACGTTCCCAGGCTCCCGTCGCACACGAACGGAGTGCAAGAGGGGGCGCCAACCGAACCCTTCACGCGCGGCGTGCACGCGCCCTCCTTGGTCGCTCCGAGCGACTTCTTACAGACGTCACAGCTGCCCGCGCACGCGCCATCGCAGCACACGCCATCGGCACAGAAACCCGCCTCGCACTGGTTCGCGGCCGTGCACACGCTGGCGAGCCCCAACTTCGCAACGCACACGTCGCCTGCACAGTAATTTCCGGGGGCGCACCCGGCATCGGTGGCACAGGTCTTCGGGCACGCGCTCATCCCTCCGGCACAGACAAACGGCGCGCACTCTGGCGATCCAGGAGCGCCGGACGGCAACACCGAGCACGCGCCGTTGACGCTGGCACCAAGAGTTTTTGCGCACACATTGCACCCGCCATCGCAGGCCATGTTGCAGCAGACATCGTCCACGCAGTTTCCACTGGTGCAGTCCTTGGCACTCGAGCACGCGCCACCCGTGTTACCGAGCGGCGTGCAGGTGGCGGTAAGCAGGGAGCAGGTGAAACCCACCACGCAATCGGCGTTCGTCGTGCAAGAAACGGCACACTTGCCGGCGTCGGCGCCGCATTCCGCAGGTGCGCAGTCCGCGGTGGTCCCCGGAGCGCACGTGCCCTTGCCATCGCACGCCCGGGCGCTCGTCACCTGGCCGTCTGCACACACTGCGGCTCCGCAACTCACTCCCGCCGGATGGACCTTGCAAGCTGGCGCCGCCTCGTCACCATTGCAACCCGCACCGAGAGCGCCGCAGGTCGATGGCTCGGTTTCGGCGCACTCCGCGTCCGGATCGAGGCCGACCTTGAACGCCGTGCAGACGCCATCTGGCGCACCGGTCTTGACCGCGACACAGGCGACGCACGCGCCCTTGCACGGGGCATCGCAGCAAACGCCATCGCTGCATTGCTCGCTTGCGCAGTCACTCGCTCCGCCGCACCCCTTGCCGAGGGCACAGGGACCGCAAAGGCCGCCACAATCCACGCTGGTTTCAGCCCCGTTCTGAATGCCATCCGAGCAATTCAACGAACCGCTTGCGGCGGTGGAGCCACCCGCACCGCCAGTATCCGTGACCGGAGTGCAGCCCACGAAGAGAAACGAAAGAACGAAGATTTTAAGCCATCGATTCATAGATTGGAGCCCCTCAACGAACATTGTGAGATTCGGCATCGACTACGCGCACGCCTCGACGTTGTTTTTCAAGCTCGGTCGCTCGCCGCAGATTCTCGTAGAGACCGCGAACGTCCGTCTTCAGACCGATGAGGCGAAGTTCTGGAGTCGTTTGGTCCATCGACTTCAAGATCAAATTGCCCGTACCGACAAGCCGCTGACCAAACGGGATGTCCACCGTGTAGTCGATGATTCGGTACACATCGAGCTGATCCATGCGCTTCGAGAAAAGCCCGTACTCGATCACCACTCGCTGGGTCGTTATTCGGTAGTGCAGCGCTTTTCGTTTCCAAGAAAAGACGAGCACGGCAATCCCGAGAGTGATGATTCCGAGGAGCACTTGCCCAAACGAACAAAAGAGCGCCGGGTGACCATCGAAGAGCACCGCTTCTTCCTGGGAAGGGTTGCTTTCAGGCTGGTGCTGAGGCGGCTGCGCGACGGTCACGCGGATGACGGTAGCACGGGAATATTGGGCCGAAAAGCTTGGCACCGGTAGCGTGCAAAATGTGACGGTGAAGGGGACATTCGTGAAAGGGGCGATAGGCTGCGCGAGGAAGGCCGTGCGCGGAATGGCTAGCGGGCTCACGGCGCTCGGACTCGTGTTCATACTCATGCTTGGGGGGTGCCATACGAAGGCCGGTGACCCAACCGAGCGCGTGGCGGATGACCCGTCGGCGACCGTACTTCCCGGCGACGCGTCAGCCGCGCCTTTGACGAGCTCGCGGTCCGCTGCAGATGAGCCTAGTAAAGCCCCTCGTGGAGCGAGCACCGAGACGGACTGCCCAGGGAACATGGTGCTCGTCGAAGGCGCCTATTGCCCAATCGTGGAGCAGCGGTGCAAGGCCCATACGGAGGAATTCGAGCGCGAGGAAAGGCGGCGCCAATCCTTGAAGCTTCGCGGCGAAACCTTGACCCAAAGCCACGTAAGCGAGCGCTGCATCCGGTACGAGAGCCCTTCGATTTGCCTCTCAAAAAGCCGCCAGAACCTGCGCTTTTGCATCGACCGCTACGAGTGGCCGAACGAGGCGAAAAAGCTCCCCGAGTTCGCCGTGACCTGGACTCGGGCGCAAGAGCAATGCGCGGCCGTGGAAAAGCGCCTCTGCGGCATTGAGGAATTCAACTTCGCTTGCGAAGGCGAAGCGATGCTCCCTTACGCTTACGGCTTCGAACGCGACGCCAAGCGCTGCAACATCGACAAGCCCTACGTGGTTCCGCTCGGGACATCGACCCCCTACGAAGCATGCATGCAGCTTCCCTACTGCAAGGCGAGCCTGGAAAAGCTGGATCAACGCGTACCTGCGGGGTCCATGCCGGAGTGCGTCTCACCTTTCGGCGTGATGGACATGAACGGCAACGTCAACGAATGGGTGGAGCGAGCCGGACAATCTGCACCGTGGCGGAGCGGACTCAAAGGCGGTTGGTGGGGTCCGTCGCGGAGCCGTTGTCGTCCGACGGTGACGGCGCACAACGAACTCTACGCCGGCTACGAGGTCGGCTTTCGATGCTGCAAAGACGCCGCTTTCGGCAGGCCCGAGGCACCGCAGGCTGGGCCGCACTGAACGGCCCGGCGACGAGCTTCACCAGACGTAAGGGGGGAACGCCCGAGCGGGCCGCGCGATGGCGTAACCTTGAAAAAGATCGCAACCTA
>CANMZR010000387.1 GCA_947502375.1 Polyangiaceae bacterium | reverse complement strand
CCTGTACATGCACCGCACGAGTCACTGGCTCGGTATGGACGTGCACGATGTGGGCGCGTACTTCGTTCGTGGTGAGGCGCGACCCTTCGTCCCCGGGACCGTGCTCACAATCGAACCCGGAATTTACGTGGCGCCCGATGATGCGGAGTCGCCTCTGGAGTTCCGTGGCATCGGAATTCGCATCGAGGATGACGTGCTCGTCACGGCGGCAGGCTACGACGTGCTGACGGCCAGCGCTCCGAAGACGGTAGCCGAGCTCGAGCGCGCTTGCCGGCAGTAACCCTTCCCGGGGCGGCTATCGAAGGCGGCGCTTACGGCGAACTTTTGCCTGCGCGCCGTCGAGCGATTGTGGATGGTTTGCTCGCCTGGTTCGACAGGGAGGCGCGCGAACTCCCTTGGCGCAGCACCCGTGATCCTTACGCGATTTGGCTGAGTGAGGTGATGCTTCAGCAGACGCGTGTCGACACGGTCATCCCGTATTATCTGCGTTTTTTAGCCGACTATCCGACGTTGGAAGCGCTAGCCGAAGCGCCGCTCGACGAGGTGCTTTTGCGCTGGAGCGGCCTTGGCTACTACCGCCGCGCAAGGCAACTGCATCTCTGCGCGCGCGAGGTCATGTCTCGCTATGGTGGCGCGTTTCCTCGCTCCGCGACCGAGCTTGGTTTGCTTTCGGGCATCGGTGAGTACACGGCCGGCGCCGTCGCTAGCATTGCGTTCGACGAGCCCACGGCCCTCGTGGATGGCAACGTCGTCAGGGTCTTGTCGCGACTCGAAGGCTTGCCCGACGACATGCGTTCGGCCCACGGAAAAGCGCGCGTTTGGGAGCTCGCACGAGCGCTCGTTCCTGCGCGTCGGGCTGGCGCGTTCAATCAGTCGTTGATGGAGCTTGGCTCGCAGGTATGCACCCCGCGGGCTCCCGGCTGTGAGCGCTGTCCCGTTCAGCAGCTGTGTGCCGCGAGGGCTTCGGGCACCGCCGAGCAGTTGCCGGTGATGAGTCCGCGAAAGGCTCCGCGTGCCGAGTCGCTGTCTGCGGCGGTCGTTTCTTCTGGAGATGCGGTCCTGTTAGCCCAGCGCTGCGATAAAGGGCTTTACGCTGGCATGTGGGAACCGCCGGGCGCGCCTGCGCAGGAAGCGCTGTGCGCTGGGCTGTTCGCCGCCGGGTTGCCGAGGGAACTCACGTTCGAATCGTGTGGCATGGTGCGGCACGTGCTGAGTCACCGCCGCCTCTGCGTGGCGGTGCTTTCGGCGACGATGGCGGACGCGTTTCCGGATGGCAACTTGACGCTGGACGCTCATTTTTCAGCGATTTATAAGCGAATGGCCCTTCGTCGGCCACGCGATGTCGCGCTCTCGACACTCGCGCGGAAGGTGCTCGCCATGGCCGGAGTGAGTGTCGCGCTCATGGTTCTTTTAGGGGCGGGGGATGCGCGCGCGGCGGCGCCGTCGACCTCAGAGGAGGCGGGGGACCTCGGGCCGGAGGAGCTCGAGCAGTTTCGTGCGCTCTCGAACTCCTCGGGGGGTTATGGGCGGGTGTTGGCGAGTGTGGCTGGCGGTCAGGGGCTGCGATTCAACAATCCGTTTCGGCTACGAACTCAACTTTTAGCGACTGCGGAGTCCGTTTCATTGACGGCTCCTTATCTCGACGTGGGGGTCGGCGTCGGTTTCGGCGATCCCTTCGGCCTTCAGCATGGCCCCGTGGTCCACGCGTCGTTTGCGCTCGAGGGCGTGTCGCAGTCGGCGGTGTCCCTGTCTTACATGGTGTTTCGTCGTGGCTCATCCCCGTGGCTGCCTTACGTTCGAGCGGGTACCGCCGTTCTCACGGCGCCCGATCTGAACGTCGGGGGCGAGCTCGCTATCGGAGTTGGCGGCTTCTTCACCGGCGCGCTCGGAGTGACGGCGGAGGTTGTCGGTGACCTTTTTTACGGCGCGGGAACCTACGACACCCGTTACACGGTAGCCCCCATCGTCGCTCTTCAACTGGGTCTGCTCATGGATCTCGAGGTGTTGCCGTGAGGCCCACGTGGAAACTGCTGCTCCTCGTCCTCGCAGTGGCAGCGCCTACCGCCGGCGATCTCGGTAGCTGCGGGCAGCCTGCCGCGGAGCTGGATCCGGCGATTTTTTTCTATGAAAAGGCGTTGATCGATTGCCAAAAGTGCTCGCGCTGCGTCCTCGGGACCGCTGCTTGCGAGCGGGCTTGTACGGCGCCACCAGCCAGCGAATTCGAGGCCGGCTGTTACCCTCTCGTCCACGATGGAGAGGTCTGCCTCAATGCGCTCGATGCAGCCCCGTGTGATGAATACGCGAGTTACGTGGATGACGTTGCCCCGACCACTCCGACCGAGTGCAACTTTTGCCCACTCTCGGAGCGGCTAGGCTCAGGAGGTGCCCCGTGACTGTCGTTCTCAGGGGCCGCATCGCCCGACGCTTTGGGCTCTCTGCCTGCTTGGCGTTCGTGCCGCTCGCGCTCGTCGGCTGCAATGCCGGTCGAGCTTTTGTCGCGTCCCCGAGTGACTACGCGGACTATCGCCGGGTGAGGCTAGGAGCGACTATCGACGAGCGACTCGCCGCTGCATGGGTGTACTTGAAGGAGCGCCCCGAGGGACGCTACGCCCCGAGGTTGCGGGCGTATTTCAACTCGGCGGAGCCTCTTTATTTCAAGGTTCGGAAGCAGAGCGCCGCGGGCCTCGAGGCTTATGTGAGTGCGCTTCCCGATGGACCCCACGCGGGGGCTTCGTTGGAAGAACTCATGCGAGTTCGTAACGAAAGTCGGCGCGAAGCGTTCAGCGAGCGCGCGACCACGGCCACCTTGTTGCGGATCGAGAACGAAGAACATTCGCGAAAGGCGGCGGCCGAGTTGCTCGAGTGGTGGGTGGCAAAGATGCTTACGCCGGCGCTCTGGCACGGGCCGTTCTCGGCGGCGCCGCCCGAAGTACTGGCACGCTTCAGGCTCGCGTCGCCCGAGCCTGCGTGCCTGTCGAACGAGGCGGGTCAGCGCTGCACGAAAGGGATCGAGCGCATGTTTCGAGTGCGTGGTCCCGGCGGTGAAGTCGATCAAACCTTGCGAGTGGAGCTCGCGCTACGGCTCGATTCGAATTACCGGTTGATGGAGTTCCGACTCTCGGGTGTGAGGCTCGCGCTCCTCGCCGAAGAAGCGGCAGCCGGGCTGCTGTCGAATTCGGACCCGGAAGGTGCCGAAGCGGCGTGGCGGGCGCTCCTGGCACGCCTGTCACTTGGCGTGCTGAAGGCGGGGCTCGCCTGCACTGGTGGCGAGAATGCAACCGGCGGGCTGAAGCTCGACTGCGACGAGCCCGCCGTAACTTTGACGGCGTCCTCGGACCCAAGTGGCAACGAGACCCTCCTTATCGAGCGCCGTTCGGACCCGCCTTCGAGGCCGCCTGGCGAGGCCCCGCTTGAAAGGTGAGCGCTCCGGCTGTACCAATCGTGACCATGAGCGAAGACGCCGACCTCCTGCGCATCGGTTCGTTTGAGTTTCGCTCGCGGCTTTTCGTCGGAACCGGGAAATACCGGGACATCGATGAAACTCGCGAGGCGCTCGACGCCTCGGGGGCCGAAGTGGTCACCGTCGCTTTGAGGCGGGTGAACACGAGTGAACGTGGCGAGGGCTCGCTGATGAGCCTGTTGATGGCGAGGAAAGAAGACGGCAGTCCACGGTTCATGCTGCTGCCGAACACGGCCGGCTGCTACACCGTTGACGATGCGGTTCGCACCTGCCGCCTCGCGCGAGAACTCGGCATGAGTGAGCTCGTGAAGCTCGAGGTCATTGGGGATGAAAAGACGCTATTCCCGAACAACCAGCTGACGCTTGCAGCGGCGAAAATCCTGATTTCCGAGGGATTTACCGTGCTTCCATACTGCAGCGATGACCCCATCGTCTGTAAGGAACTCGCCGCCATCGGCTGCGCTGCGGTGATGCCGCTCGCGGCGCCCATCGGCTCGGGCCTCGGCATTCGCAACCCCTACAATCTGCGCATCATCCTCGAGCAAGCGACCGTACCAATCATTGTCGATGCCGGAGTTGGAACCGCCAGCGACGCCAGCATTGCGATGGAGCTTGGCTGCGACGGGGTCTTGATGAACACAGCGATCGCCAGCGCGAAAAGTCCGGTGCGAATGGCGAAGGCGATGCGGCTCGCGGTCGAGGCTGGTCGGCATGCCTACCTTGCGGGTCGCATGCCGATGCGTCTTTACGCGAATGCCTCCTCCCCGCTCACTGGGTTCATCGAGTCTGGGCTCATCGAGTCTGGGTTCAGCGCACCTGGGCTCAGCGCACCTGGGCTCATCGTATAATGGCTTCGATGATAACCCTCGGTGGTTTCGTCATGGTCTCCGTTCTGGCGACGGCTCCCTATCAGTGTGGCCGTGGTCCCGCTCCAGATAGCGCGATCGACGAATCCCCCGGAGTTGCGCTCTACCGCCTTGCGGGCGAGTTCAAGGCGAAGGGCGATGACCAAGCCTGGCGCCATACGCTGCAGTATCTCGTGAATCGTTACCCTGGAACCCGCGAGGCCAAGCGGGCCTCGGACGAGCTGGCCTTGCCGCCGTGATGTTTCCGTTTCGGGTGCTTCAAATTTCGGAGCGCTCCGTCCTCAGTGAGGATGAACTGCTCGCCCGGGTACGGCGCGGCGGGCCACAGTTTGCGGTTTTGGTGCGTGATCCCGAGCTTTCTGCGCGGGCTCAGCTCGAACAGGGCAGGCGCCTTCGCCAGGCGACACAGCGCGTGGGAGGGGGTCTCCTGGT
>CANMZR010000386.1 GCA_947502375.1 Polyangiaceae bacterium | reverse complement strand
TGCACCGTGTTGTACAATTCGGTGTGGTTCACGCCCAGCTACAAGGTCATTGAGACCCACGACTTCATGCGCATGTATCCGAGCATCCTCGAGGACGGCGTCTACGATGAGTGGGGGCAAGCCAAGCGTGTCGGCGAAGTCCTCACGAACAAGGGTTGCCTCGTCGTCGACAATTTTTTTGGGGCCGCAGCGGGCGATGCCACCTGCCCGCTCGATGCCAGCGACGACGGCAAGGGTACTCTCGAGCTCTCGGTGCAACACAACGCATTTTGGAACGGTGGTAAGCCGCTGCCTGAGTGCGGCTCCGGCAAGAACAGCATCACGGGCTATCCCGAGGCCGGCCCGACCCTGTCGAGCGACCCGAAGCTCACGGGGATCGGCGGATTTCCGACGCCGAAGGCCGACCTGACCCCGAAGCCGGACAGTGCGCTCGTCGGTGCTGGAGTGGCGAATCCGCTCGCGCCAAAGAAGGACTTCAGCGGCAAGCCGCGGCCTCTGAAGCCCACCATCGGCGCGCTCGAACCCTGACGAACGGACCGGCGCTCGCGGCGTTTCGGACACCCGCGGGTCCACGCCAAGCAGCCTTCCAGGGCGGTTAGCGCCCGCCGTCGAGCGCACACAGGGGCGGCAGTTTCGAGCGAGCGCACTCGCCAGCGTGCGGCACGGAGGCATTCGGTCTCGACGGCGCAGGATTTGGTGCGTCGTGGCCGAAACGCGCCCGTGTCAGACTCGTCGCATAGGCCGGCTGGCCGGTTCATTTGCGATCCATGTTGAACGATCCAACCAGGCGCCAGCCGACTCCCTGCGAAATCATTTTTCAATGATTTAATGGATTTTTTCAAAAATAGCGATTCGGCATGCGCCTTGCTATACGGCAGAAAACCGGTCGGCCAGGTTTTTTAAGGAAACCATTATGAACACGCTGTCAAAGTTTGCGGTCATGCTTTCGGGACTCGTCGTGGCCTCTTGCGCCGCGGTCGAACACACGGATGGTTCCAACAGCAACGGGGCTACGGCCAACGAAAAGGCGCCTGAAGCGGACCAGTACGTGATCTGGCAACAGTCGGCGAATTGCATGATCACGAAGTCGCTGAAGCCCGCCCTCACGATGTGTGTCACCGGTCAGGGAGACCTCGACCGCGCGCGCAAGCTCACCGAGAAGTCCTTGCTGCAATGGCTCGATGCCGTGCGCGATCTCCACTCGGGCGTGGCCAGCAAAATCGTTTTTAGCTGCACCAATCCCGACGGCCGACTCACCGTCGACAACAACGGCGAGTACGCTTACGCCGGCGACGTTCATCTGGGCTCGAGCTCGGCGGAGGGGACTTACCTGCATGAATTTGGGCATGCCTATGCATGCCTCGGCGACACCTATGTGAACGGCACCGCGGGCGCCTGCCAGGACGGGCAGCCTCACTCGGTGATGTGCGATGGCCTGTTGCGTAACGACCTCTCACCCGACGACATCGCGGGCGTGCGTGCTCAGTTCCTACAGATGGTCGGCACCGACGGCGGCGGCGCAACCCCCGGCGGCGGCGAGAGCAAGCCAGTCATCGATCCGAACGATCCGGACGGCGACGGCGTGCCAACCAAGGACGACCGGTGCACGAAGACCCCGGGCGGTAGCCACGTGTGGGGTCCGGGCCAGTGGTACGGCTGTGCCACTGGCGAGGTCGTCAACAACGAGCCTAGCGACGGCGAGAGCAAGCCCGTCATCGATCCGAACGATCCGGACGGCGATGGCGTGCCAACCAAGGACGACCGGTGCACGAAGACCCCGGCCGGTAGCAACGTGTGGGGTCCGGGCGAGTGGTACGGCTGTGCCACCGGCGAGGTCGTCAACAACGAGCCTGGCGACGGCGATGGCGATGGCGATGGCGTGGACGATGCGAGTGACCGCTGCCCGAAGACGCCCTCGGGCGAGTGGGTCTGGACCGACGAATACAACGGGCAATGGAAGGGCTGCGCCCCGGGTGAATCGCCGAGCAAGTGAGCCTGCGCGCGTCGATGGGACACGCCGGGTGAGTCGCGGACGTTCTAAGCTTGGACCAAGAGGCTTTTGGCCGCGTCCGCCCAGGTCGGATGTTCGAAGACAAAACCAGCGCCGCCATCCAGGAGTTTCGCCGCGCCTTGCTCGCCGCACCGAAGGACGCGGTGTTCATCGGTGAGATGGCGCTCACCTAACACGCTGCGCGACGGAGCCCCCGAGGATCGGTTGCAGTTGGTGGAAGCAAGCCTCGCCAAAGAAAAGACCCCGCCGCCGCGGGTGCCCGCTGACGCCGAGCGTTCGGCGCCGGGAGCGAGGAGTGTGCCCGCGTCGAAGCGGAGCCACCCCAAGATAATGGACTCCAACTTCTAGCCGGCTAGCCCGCGCGCTTGCGCCGGGGGCCGCCCCAGTTCGCCGTGGGTGCGAGGCCGTGGTTGGCGTAGTCCTTGAGCACGTAGTTGATCAGCGACTGGTACGGCATCCCAATCTCGCTCGCCAACGAGCGAAAGTACGCGATCACGGTGGGATCGAGTCGCATCGTCACCGCCGCCTTGGCGCGCCGCAGATACTTTGGCTCGGCCTGCTTCAACTGGGCGAAGTCGTATTCCTTCCTCATGGCGTCGTTCCTCCGAACAGCGTGAGCCGCTCCCGTTTGGTTGCCTTCCGGGCCGAGATGATCCGAATCTCGGTGCCGGTGGGATTCTCGCAGTGTACGACCAGCAGCAGACGCGTTCGGTCGCTGAACCCGGCGGCGATATACCGCTCTTCGCCGTCGGAGTGGTCCGGATCGTGAAACACCTCGAGCGGCAAGTTGTGGAAGATGGTGGCTGCTTCTTCGAAGGAAACCCTGTGCTTCGTCAGGTTCTGCTCGTTCTTCTCCGTGTCCCACGTGAACCGGAGCTTCATATGTACACTGTACGTAAGCAGTTAGCGTAGTCAAGACGATGGCGTGGTGATTCATGCGCGTGAGCACGATGGCGAGCACGGCTGTTGTGACGTCGAGCCCCGCGCTCGCTGGGATGGCCGTCAACCTCGAGAGCGCGAACTACGGTCGCGGGTTCACCCAGGGCACGCCTGCGCGCGTCGATGGGACACGCCGGGTGAGTCGCGGACGTTCTAAGCTTGGACCAAGAGGCTTTTGGCCGCGTCCGCCCAGGTCGGATGTTCGAAGACAAAACCCGCCTTCAACAAGCGCGTCGGCACGACCCGCCTGCTTTTCAAGATGAGTTCAGGATCCGTATCCATGAAGAACGAGCCTATCGAGGCCATCCAGCGGGTGGCTGGCAAGCCGAGGCCCACCCCCATTGCGTCGCGTAAAACACGCATGAACTCACGCTGGGGCAAAGGCTCAGGCGAGGCGATGTTCACGGGGCCGCACAGCCCTTCGTCAGCGAGGATAAAGTCGCACGCACGCATGAAGTCGGCACCGTGCACCCACGACATGTATTGTTTTCCGGCACCGATGGTTCCGCCCAAGCGAAGCCGAACGATCTGCACGAGCGTCGCAAAGATATTCTCAGTCACCGCGTCCCTCCCCGGCTCGGACATCACCATCGCCGTGCGCAAGGCGACCTTCCGCGTCCGTGGCGTGCTCGCCTCGGTTTGGAGGCGCTCCCACTCGAGTGCGAGCTCAATGGAGCGCTTCCAATAAGCCGGGACACCTTGCTCGGCGCCGCCGATAAGGCCCGTCTCTTCGTCGTTGGCCGCGTCGAAACGATGGGCATAGATCGTCGCCGTCGACATCTGCAGCCAGACCCGAGGCGGGTACTTTGCGGCGGCGATGGCGTCTCCCAAAGCGCGGGTGGACTCAAAGCGTGAGCTTCGCATCAGCGCCATATTCTCGGCCGTGTAACGACAACTCACCGAGCGACCCGCGAGATTGAGCACCACGTCCGCGCCATCGATCTCGCGTGTCCACAGGGGTTCCAAGGTCTTACCGTCCCAGCGCACGACACGGGCTTCACTCGCGCCCCCCCGCGTCAGGACGACGACCTCGTGCCCAAGTGCAAGCCAATGTTTCGCCGCGAGTGCGCCGACCTGTCCGGTGCCTCCAGGAATAACTATTTTCATAATTCGTCGAACCCGAGCACGCCTACCACAGCACTGCTCACCTTCCATTTACCACGGCACACGGGCCGCGCTAAGACGCTTGGGTAGCCTGGCGACGTGGAGGCGGGCTGCGGGGCGCGCGTGAGGACGAGCCCTCTGTTTCCTGGCTAGCATTGGTCCGTTGTTTCAGGTTGCCGACGAACGAGCGGCGCTCTCTCGGACCTCATCAATCCCCTGATCAATGGCAGCGCTCCGCGTCGTTGTGGAAAGGTCATGTGTGGGAAGGTCATGCCAGAGCGGCTCGACGCATTTGAGACAGTGGTCATGAGAACGCGATGTGGCCGCGTAGTCGCGCAGCGCTCGTCTTACACGGAGCCATGAGCGTCCTGGGTGCGCTCGATGTTTCGATCGGCATGGCGACGTCGTTGCGGTGTTCTACAAGGACGCTTACGGCCTCTGCGACGATGGGGTTGATGTGCACCTCGGTCGCGGGCATCGGGACTCGAGGCGGCCCGTGATGGAAGCGCTCGGAGCGTTTAAAGTACCCGGCGTCGAGCGCGCCCCGCCGCACCGCCGACTTCGCAGCACCGCCACGAACCCTCATCCGAAGAGCCGTCAGGCAAAGAGACTGCCGCACCGCGAGCCGTCAGGCGAAGAGCCAAAAAGCACCGCGCTGACGCGTCAGCGGAAGAGCCAAGAACCAACGCCGCGATGAGCCGTCAGCGAAAAAGTGTA
>CANMZR010000385.1 GCA_947502375.1 Polyangiaceae bacterium | reverse complement strand
TGACCTCGCCAAGGGCGACACGGAATACTGCGCCGGGCTCGTCGCCGTGAACTCGATTTTCCAGGTCTTTTTCTTTTCGCTCTACGCCTACTTTTTCGCCACGCTGCTCCCGCGCTGGCTCGGGCTTGAGAGCGTTGTGGTGCACATCCACATCGGTGAAATCGCTAAAACGGTAGGCATTTACCTGGGGATCCCGTTCGCAGCCGGCTTCCTTTCCAGGCGCGCGCTCGTCCGTGCCTGGGGACGCGACTGGTATGAGACGGTCTTCGTGCCGCGGATAAGCCCCCTCACGCTCGTGGCCCTGCTCTTCACCATCGTCGTGATGTTCTCGTTGAAGGGGGAGACGATTGTGGCGCTCCCACTCGACGTCCTGCGCATCGCCCTGCCCTTGCTCATCTACTTCGTCGTGATGTTCGGCGTTTCGTTTTTCATGAGCAAGCGCGTCGGGGCAACCTACGAGCAATGCGCAACGCTCTCGTTTACCGCGGCGTCCAACAACTTTGAGCTTGCCATCGCCGTTGCCATCGCGAGTTTTGGGATCCATCACGGTGCCGCTTTCGCAGCCGTCATCGGCCCCTTGGTCGAAGTCCCCGCGCTCATCGCCCTCGTCAACGTGGCGCTCTGGGCACAACGCCGCTATTTTCGCCTGACGCCTTCCTGCGCACCGGCCTCGAGCAGCGGGGGCTAAACGGCGAGTCCATTCACCATGAAAAACATTCTTTTCCTGTGCGTTGCCAACTCGGCGCGCAGCCAGCTCGCCGAAGGAATTTGCCGCTCTTTGTTCGGCGATGCCGTCACGGTCCAGAGCGCCGGCAGCGAACCTTCGGCCGTCAACCCGTATGCTGTCGAGGTGATGCGCGAGCTCGGCGTCGATCTCACGCTCCAGCACTCGAAGTCCGTACAGACCATTGCGGCACATAGCGTCGACACGGTCATCACCTTGTGCGCCGAAGAGGTATGTCCCGTATTTCTTGGCGCAGCCCGGCGGCTTCATTGGCCCATCGAGGATCCCGTAAGCCGCGAGCCCGCACTCACGCGAGAGGCGATGCTCACGCGGTTCCGACTGGCGCGCGACACCCTACGGAAGCGACTCCTGCAGCTCGCCACCGATGAGGGCATCGTGGCTCAGCTCACCTTGCGCTCGCGGCCTGCCCAGTAGGGGGCTCGCAGCTTGAATTTCTGAAGCTTGCCCGTCGCGGTACGCACGAGCTCGGTGCGAAATTCGAGACTCGTCGGGCACTTGAAGTGGGCGAGTCGCTGACGGCAGTGTTCCATCAATTCGCCCTCGGTCGCGTGGGCCCCGGGAGCAAGGACGACGAGAGCCTTGACGGTCTCGCCCCATTGGTCGTGAGGCACGGCGATCACTGCGGCTTCCTGAACGGCCAGGTGTGAGCACAACGCATCTTCGACCTCGAGCGAGGCCACGTTTTCGCCACCGGTGATGATCACATCCTTCTTTCGGTCCGAGATCGACACGTAACCCTCGGCATCGAGAGTGCCGCCGTCCCCGGTGTGAAACCAGTCGCCCTCGAGTGCCGCCGCGGTCGCAGCGGGCTCGTCCCAGTAACCGTCGAAGACCACATTTCCGCGGGCGAGGATTTCGCCGTCAGGAGCGACGCAAACGTCGATACCGAGGGCCGGTGGTCCTGCCCGCCCGAGACGTTGTGCGCGCTCTTGCGGACTCAGCCCATCCCACTCCGCGCGGGTGCGATTGAAGGTGAGGAGCGGCGAGGTCTCCGTCAGCCCATAGATCTGAATGAACTCCCAGCCGAGCTCGGTCTCGACGCGCTCGATGGTACGGGTCGGTGGTGGCGCACCCGCGACGACAATCCGTACGCGCCCGCGGCCCGGAATCGGACCCGCCCACTCTCGTGCCGCATCGAGCACCAGGTTGACGACGACGGGCGCACCCGAGAGCAGGGTCACGCCGTGCTCCCGAACGCGCCGTAAAATCTCGGTGCCATTCACTTTTCGCAAGACGACTTGCCGGACGCCCATGCCTGCGAGAACGAACGGCAGCCCCCAACCATTGCAGTGAAAAGTTGGCAGCGTGTGCAAGTACACATCGCGGTCACTCACACCGAGGTGCAGCCCGAACGTCATCGTATTCGTCCACAAATTGCGGTGCGTAAGCTGCACGCCCTTGGGTCTGGCCGTCGTGCCACTTGTGTAGTTGATGGTGGCCGTGGCGTTCTCGTCAGCCGGCCACGGAACGGGAACGCGGGTCGAATGGTGCAGCAGTGCGTCCGAGGCTTCGCCGAGCTCCACCCGCCGTTCGCAGGGGACCTCCCGGAGCGCCTCCGAAAGCTCGGGATCGAGCAGCAGCAGACGGGCTCCCGAGTGCTCGACCACGTAGCGAACCTCGGCGGCGCTCAGTCGAAAATTCACTGGTACGAGCACGCGACCGCAGCCCGTCACTCCATAGAGCGCGAGCAGCAGACGCGCCGAGTTCTGCGAGACGATGGCAACCCGCTCACCGAAACCGATTCCGAGAGCGTCCAGGCTGCCCGCGTAGCTTCGCGCGAGTGCCGCGATGCGCCGATAGTCGAGCGAACCGAGGGAGTTCGCCGAGGGCTCGGGTTCATCGACGATGCCGCTGCGTTCACCGTAGACGAACGCGGCCCGCGCAAGAAAATCGCTGGTCACCAAAGGGATCCGCATCGAAACACCTGTCTGCCGCCAGGCCATGAACGGCCGAGTTTTCTTTCACCATTGAGCCCCGTGCGGGTCCATTCGGATGGCATCGACGAACGTACACGGTCACGCGAAAATGCGCCCGCTCTCTGTCCTTCATGTCGAGGACGGCGAATGGCCGCGAAGGCGTTCGATCGCACCCCACATGCCCGCTACGCTTCCCTCGACACGCTCCCCTTGCAAGGCGAGCGTCGCGGCCTCGCCGAAGGACAATCGCTGGGAATGGTCCACGAGGTGCCAGAATCGGTCGTCTTCGGCGAGGAGATCTTCGGTAAGACCGACCACGACTTCGCGGGCCACCGACCACTTGGCGCGAGTGACGAAGCGTACCCAAAAGGACGAGAGTCGCGGCGTCAGGAGGGGAACTTCGAGCATGCGCGGGTGCCGGAGCCCCATCACGCGGGCCGTCTCGATCAGGATTTCCTTACCCGAAAGAATGGCGGGACCGGGGATATCGAACCACACACTCTCTTGAAGGCTCAGCTCGAGCGCGCGCACCAAGGCCAGCACCACGTCGTCGATAGCGACCGGCTGGGTACGCGACTTCAACCACTTCGGTAAAACCATGAACGGTAGGCGCGCAACCAGATCGCGGACGATGAGCCAGCTCAGGCTTCCGTGGCCGACGATCATGCTGGCGCGCAATTCAACGGTCTTGACCGCACCGGCACGCAGAGCGACGCCCACGTCGAGCCGGCTGCGCAGGTGCGCGGAGCCAGGACCCGAGGGCGCTACGCCACCGAGATAAACGATGCGTTCGACGCCGGCGGCCGCGGCCGACGCGGAGAAGTTCGAGGCCGCCATGACCTCCTGCTGGTGGTAGTCGGCGCCCTCGCCTATCGCGTGAACAAGGTAGAGCGCCGCTTGGCAGCCGGCGAGCGCCCGAGCACACGAAACGGGATCAGCCACATTGCCCTCGACCCACTCGCATTCCGGAGTTTGGCGACGCGCGCGCGCCGCATCGCGCGTCAAACTTCGCACGCGCCAGCCCTTCGCGACGAGGGCAGCCCGCACGGCGCCGCCAACAAACCCGGTCGCACCGGTCAAGAGCAACAGGCGGTCCGGCACGGTCGGCACTGGCATCAACTCGGCTCCAAGGCGCGTACCGCGCTGGGTGCCCGAACGGGGGGTGGCACCTGCTCCGTTCGCATGAGCCGCGAGAGCTCATAGCCCTGTGCTTTGAGGCGCAGAACGATGCTTTGGTACGTCACGTCAGCCAGCGTGGGGGTGCGGGCCAGAATCCAGAGATAGTCCCGTCCCGGGTGCCCGACGACCGCATAAGAGTAATCCTCGGCGAGTTGAATGATCCAGTAATCTCCCCAAAAAGGCCGGAAAAAGCTGACTTCGAGCTTTGCTTGGCTGACCCGGTCGACCACGCGCGCTCGCCCCATGGCCGAGCTCTCTTCGCCCTCGAGCGAGCCCTTTCGGCAGCGATTCAGGACATTCAGCTCACCGTCGTCACGCAGGGTGTACGTCGCGGTCGTGCCGGTGCAGCCGCGCTGGAAGCTCTGAGGAAAGTTCGCTATTTCGTACCAAGTACCAAGGTAGCGCGAGAGCTCCACATGCGGCACCGTCTCGAGCGGGCCAAGGTGCAGCCGCTCCGTCGTGCTGGCCGCGCAACCGAGCGACAAGGCCGTGCCACAAAGCAAAACGGCAATCCGTGTCGCGAGGCAACTTACGGCGCGCATTGGGCGGATGGAACGCCCACCGCTCGAGCCGAGCCTAAATCGCGAAGGGGCGTTCATGGTGAGTCGAGGGACACCACGGCTTTAGCACAAAAGCGGCACCACGAAGGCTTCGATGAGGGACACGGTGAGCCGCGGCACCAAGCGGCCCGCGAATCAATCGGAGGTGCGGTTTCGCCGCCGTGGACGACGGCTCGGTTGCGATTCTCCATCCGAACGGGGCGCCACACCCGAGGAGGGCGGACTCGGAACCGGCCGAGCGGGTTCAGGCGCCGACTCTGGCCGCCGATAGCGCTGAACGACCTCGGGACCGCGGTTCACCGCGCCACCTTGGCGATGATCCGGACCGCGGTCCACCGCGCCACCTTGGCGATGATCCGGACCGCGGTCCACCGCGCCGCCTTGGCGATGAT
>CANMZR010000384.1 GCA_947502375.1 Polyangiaceae bacterium | reverse complement strand
GGAATTCCTCGTGCTCGCGGCTTTCACCTCCGAGGCCCTTCATCGCGTCAGCCTTCTGCCGTAGCCCCTCGGCCTCCGCCAACATGCGCGCCTGAACGGCCTCGGCATCCGCGAGCTTCCCGGCCACTTCGGCAAGCAATTTCTCGCGAATCGCACTCGCCTCCGCGCGACCCAGCTTCTCGACCGCAACCGAATCGGCCTCTTTGACCTGCACCGCGGCAAGGCCTTTTTGTTGTTGGCCCGCGGCTTCAGCAAACTCCTTGCGCTTGATGTTCTCAGCCTCGATGGTCCCTTCGCGCTCACGCAGGGCCACCTCGGCGTCTCTGACTCGCACCCTGGCGAGGCCCTGCTTCTCGACGGCGGCGGCATCGGCTTCTTTCACGCGCACCTCGGCAAGACCCTTCGCGGCCTCCTCGGCCTGGGCACCCTCGGCGAGCCTCATCTTGGCACGCGCATCGCGATCGGCGGCCTCGAGCTCGGCATCCGCCATCAACAGGCGCTGCCGGGCCTTGTGCTTCGCAACCTCCTCGTCGGCCTCGGCCTGCATCACCTCGGTGACCAGCACTTCTTGCGCTGCGCCTTCGGCGGCGATGACCTTGGCATCCTTCTCTCGCTTGGCGGCGGCAACCGTGCGGATGTCCTTGATGGCCTCTTCCTCAATCGCGACGGTCTTGTCAACGCTGATGCGGTCGCGCACGACGTCGGCGATCTTCTTCTTCCTGATCTCGAGTTCCTCCTGGCGCTCGATGTCGCGGATCTGCACTTCCTTGTTGCGGCCGATGTCCTCGAGTTCCTTCGCCTTGGTGACGCGAACCTGTTCCACCGCCAGCTCGCGAAGCCGTGCCTGCTCGGCCACCATGACGCCACGTTGCCGGAGTTGCTCCGCCACTTGACCCTCTTCGTTCGCCTTCTCCAGCGTTTTTTTGGTCTTCAGCTGTTCGTCTATCTGGGTGCGGCGGGCTTCCTCGCTCTCGCGCGACTGAGCCATCGTGATTTCTTTGTTCTTCTTCGCGTCGGCTTCGGCACGCTGTTGGTCATACCGGAACACGGCTTCATCCGACGCGAGGTTCTGCTTCCCGATTTCCATGCGCTCGCGCTGCTTCAGCTCATTGGTCTCGATGTTGCGCTGGGCGGTAATCGAGGTGATTTTTCGGATGCCGTCCGCATCGAGAATATTGTGCGGGTCGAGGAGCTCGAGCGCGGTTTGCTCAACGAAATCGATGGCAGCATCCTCGAGCACGTAGCCATTCAAGTCTTTGCCGATGACGCCAATGATGTCGTCACGGAAACGCTCGCGCTTCGTGTAGAGGTCCTCGAAATCGAGTCCTTTACCGACACTCTTCAAGGCCTCGGAAAACTTCGCCTCGAAGAGGGTTTCGAGGGTCCCTTGATCGCTTGCCCGAACGCAGCCGATCGACTGAGCGACACGGAGAACGTCTTCGACTGTTTTGTTCACCCGGACGAAAAAGGTGACCTTGATGTCGGCGCGAATGTTGTCTCGGCAAATCAAGCCCTCCTTGCCCCGGCGATCGATGTCGATGGTCTTGACGGAGATGTCCATCACTTCCGCTCGGTTGATGATCGGCAGGACGACCGCCCCGCTGAAGGTCACTTTTTGACCCGTCGTCGAATTGATGATCAAGGCCTTGCCCTGCTCGACCATTCGATAAAAGCGCGCCAGCATCGCGGAGATGCCAATCACGAACACCAACGTGGCCACGCCTACAATCAACCAAAATTCAAGCATATCAGCCTCAGTTCGTTAACTCTCTGAATGGGACGAATGGGAACTTCCCGTTTCCTGTGACCCCAAAATATCTTCGTACGGCTCGACCACGTAGGCATGTCTCTTCTCATCGTAGTCAATGATGATGGCCGTATCGCCGCGTTTCATCGAAGCGCGCTTCCCTGGACCGACGTCGATGCACACATCGAGCACGAGCTCAGCACCCTCATCTTGAAAGGTCGCTCGCCCAAACGTGCCGTCCACGCGGCCGCTTCGAACGTGGCAAACGGAGCCGATGAGCTCGTGGCGCTTCCGACCCTCGGAGGTTCGGAAAAGCCCTTCGAGGGGGCGGGTCGCCAAGGAAGCGAGCGGGACCGCCACCGCGAGCGAACCGGCGAGCACGAGACCACCCACCGCGCCCGTCGGGAGCGCGGTAAGCGCGAGCGGCCCGAGGAAACGCATCGCGCAAAAACTAGCAATCCATCCGAACAAGGTCACGAGCGTGACCGACACCGTAATAGGAACGCGCCGCAGACTGAAGGCTCCGAGCCCGGCGCTACCTTCCGTCAGCGTCGCCGCCTCGCCCCCGTGAAGCGCACCGGCGACGGCTTCACCTTTCGCGGCAGCGGCATCCAGCAAACCGCCGGCCACTTCGCTCTTCGCTAGCGCGGCATCGATGAGCCCATCGTGCCCACCACCCGCATCGAGGTCGACGGCCCCCAGGATCACGAGCAGCCAATACGCGAGCAGTGGGACCAGAAGGACCGTGTACACCACCGTTGGAAAGGCGACGAGGCCGCTGAGTACATCCCCCATGTGTGCAAGACCCTAGACGTCAAATGGGACGACGACAACCAGTTCCAAAGAGGCCTCAGGCCTTCACGGTGGGCGGGAGCATGACACCACCGACGCGCAACGCTCTCAACTCAGCCAACACGGCATCGAGCCGCTCGACCACCGCGCCGTTACCCAGGCCGGGCGCTACCGCGGCCGCTCCAGGTGGGTTCAAGGCCGAAGCCGCGAGCGAGGGGCCGAGCATCTGCACCACAGCCGCGATGAGCGCGCCGGCCTGCGTCTTTGGATGAATCTCGTGGTAGCCCACACTGAGGCTCGTCGCGATGTAGAGCAGCGCGTCCGCATAGGTTGCCACGCGCGGGTTTTCGGTATGTTCGGCCTTGTAAAAAAGCCACGCCGCTCCCGCCGTGAAGCGAAAAACAGCGTCCATCGGGTCTTTCTCGACTTCCCTGCGAAGTGCTGACTTCAACCCTTCGAGGGAGAGTTCTTCCCCGCACGCAGCCAATAAAACGCCGGCTTGAAGCGCGAGGGAGGCGAGACCTTGTTTGGGTGGCATTGGATTCGAGTTCCTCAGGGCTGGATCACGGTCACGGTGACGAAGTCGTCAAAGGTAGCGTTCGGCTTCCATACCTCGATAGGTCCGGGCGCCTCGCCGCGCTTGGGGTCAAAGTCGAGCGGGCCGGAAATTCCATAAATATCGACACCCATGCCATCCGTGAGTGCAGCGGCCGCTTTGGTAAAATCCGTCTGACCCACCGCGACGGGGGAGCCGGACGCGAGCCGCGTCAGGCCATTGGCAATGTCGAAGCCGTTCAACGCCGAGACCAGGTGTTTGGCCTTCGTGAGCCCGCTCAAGAGACCGTAAGCCCCGACATAGGCTGCGTCGTAGCTGTGCGACACGAAGCCAAAACCGGTCACCGTGACTCCGTAAAGGCTGGTCATTTGCTGGACGAACTTCGCGTGCGCCGCGGCTGCGTTCGTATCAAAGGCGGCTGGGCTCGTACCGACAGCGCCCTTCACCATGGCCTGCACTTCGGCTGGCTGTTTCGGGTCCAGAATGACCGTGCTCCGCGAACCGTCCGTGAGAAAGAGCGCGGGCGCCTGGTACTTGAGCACGGCGAGGTGGTTAAGAAACTTTAGGGTGTTCGCTGCGTCCGACGCCACGACGAGCAACCCCTCGTGGCCCAACGACTTCGCCGTGGCCGCAGCCTTAGCCAGATCCTCATCGAGGTTCACATCGATGCGAAACGGGAGTGAGTCGATGACCTTTGGGGGGACCGTCCCCATCGAGGTCAAACCGTCACTGACCGCGGCTTCGATCCCACTGCCGTACGCGTCGAGTTGGTAGACGATGGTAACGGAGGTCAGTTTGTCCAAGCCGACCGAACCCACGAGCACCGCGGCTTGCAGTGTGTCCCGCGGACAGGTGCGCCAAAAGAGGCCATCCTTCCGTCCGCCGAAAACAACCGGGTCATCGGTAAGGCCCGCGGCAGTCGCAGAGGGCGAGATCATGGCCGTGGCAAGGCTTTGTACTTTGAGAACACCGAGCGCCGCGGCGACGTTCGCACTCGAAGCCGGGCCTAGAATGAGCGGCACGCCGAGCGTTCCGGCGAGATAACTCGTCAGCCTGGCGGCCTCATCGCTATCCGTGGTCGTCTCCGTCGCGTCGTTGCGGCACACGAGCAAACTCAGCGGCACGCCATCGACGCCGCCGACGTTGTTGATCTCGTCGAACGCGAGCTGAATCGCTTTCGCCCGGGCATTCTGACTCGCCGTGTCTCTGAGGATGGCACCGACCAAAATTCGATCGCCCACCGTGCGCGGGAATTCCCCGGCGAGCTCCACCGGCGTGCTGAGGGAGCATCGAGGTTCGGCAGGGGCGAGCGCGCAGCGGGCCTCTTCACAGACGGCGCCATAACCGAAACGCTCTCGGCACGCACTCGTCGTCTCGCATGGCGCGGGCGCCGAACAATAGCCATCGAGGCAGGCACTGCCCGCGCCAAATGCGACCGCACATGCACCATCGGAATCACAACGGTCCACCGAAAGGTTGCCGAGCGAACAGCCTGCGAGACTGAGCCCCAAGACCGCGATGGCGCTAGCGAACGAACCCGTCATCGGGCGCATGCTACCTCAAAACGAAGCGGCGCTCCGGTTCGGAGATGATCCGTCAGCCCGCAAGCTGAGCCTCCGCGCCTCCACGTCCGCTCGCTCCGCGGCCCGCAGTCTCCCCCAATCGGCCTCATCACCAAAAACCTCGCGGGCTGAACGTACAACGAAT
>CANMZR010000383.1 GCA_947502375.1 Polyangiaceae bacterium | reverse complement strand
TCTTCCGATCTGAGGCGCTCGAGGCTTCCGAGCACGGCGACGTCGCCAGGGGACAGCTCGCGTGCGTGCTCGAGGATTCGAATGGCTTCCGTGGGCCTCTCGAGCTCCCGTTCAAAGACCTCGGCCGCCCGCACGCAGAGCTCACGACAGAGCGTATCGTCATCCTGCGTGGCTTCAATTCGTTGCTCGAGAAGCATCGCCAAACGCCGCGGATCGCGCGCTTCGTGCAGCCAAATCAGTCGATCCAAAGCAACCAGCGACTGACTATCGAGAAGGAGGGCCTGCTCGAGAGCGACCACGGCACCGGCCTCATCGTCCAGACAGTCCTGGAGAATTTCCGCCAGGCGCTCGAAGAGTCGCGCTTTCTGATCGGCGTCGTCGGTGCGTTCGATGCGGTCCGTCAACGCTTTCGAGAGAATCGGCCAGTCGGCGAGCGCGACGCATAGCTCGTCAATGCGAACGATGGCCTCCTCGTCCGTCGGATCGAGCACCGCCACCTGAAGAACTGCCGAAAGGGAGCGCCGCGCGTCGGACAAGTGCCGATCGCAGATCTCAGCCACGGCCGAAAAGAATCCAAGCCGCACATCCGTGTCGGTGACCACCGCCGCCGCCCCTTCAAAGGCCGTCGCGAGCGCCTCCCAGGATGAGGTCGACTCACCCAGTCGGACGAGCTCAGCACGCGCATCATCGCTCTCCGGCGACAGCGCAAAGGCCTCGCTGACCACGGAGAAGGCCCGCGACAGATCCCGGCCGCGCTCTTCCCAGAGAAGCGCCGATGCGAGCAACGTCGCCGCGCGGTCGAGCGGGTCCTTCTGCAAGGAAAGTCGCTGGTCGTTCAATGAAACGAGCTTCCGCCAATCGTCATTGTGCTCATAAATGGGTCCAAGGACGTCGATCACGCGCTCCTTGCAGGCCGCGTCTTCGAGCATCTTTTCGAGTTCTTCGATGGCCTCGGCGTGACTTGGCAGCACCTCGACGATTCTCTCGAGTTGCTCGAGCGCACGCTCGCGGTGGCCCTCGGACTGCGCGAGCAAGCGAGCGAGCTCCAATCGATAGACTGCACTTTGCTTGGGATCCAGGGTGCCGTCAGCCCGCGTCTCGTACAGCTCAACGAGGTCATCGTCTCGACCGGCGGCGCGATAAAGCTCAGTCAGAGTGTCCTGCGCCCCATCGTCATCCGACGCTACGTCGAGCAGGTCGCGCAGCGTTTGGATCGCATCGCCGTCGCGACCAAGCTGCCGCTGCAGCTTCGCGATGACATGGAGATAAACGACTCGCGTGTCCGCATCGTCGGTCGCCTCGACGGCGAAACGGTAATGATCGACGCGCTCCGCCTTACGGTCGAGCATCACGAGCATGCCGTCGATGGCCTGAAAGACCGCGTTGCTATCGGGGCTGAACTCGTAGCTTCGGCGGTACCATCGGAGCGCATCTTCGTTACGGTCCGCCATCGCGAACAGCTCGCCCGTGCGCTCACTCAGTTGAGCCGTTTTCGGATCGTCGGACTCAACGCCTTGCAGCGCTTGGGCAAAGATTTCCGCGACGCGGGCTTCGGCGCCGGTACCTATCAAGCGACCGAGGCTTTCGATTTTATCCCAGATTCGTTCGTTGCTTGGGTCCTCGCGGAGACGTCGAGCCACGGTCTCAAGCGCCATCGAGTAGTCTTCGAGTTGCTCCTCGTAGTGCTGAGCAAGTTTATCGAGGAGCACTCCCCTTTCGCTCGGGTCTTGCGACGCGTCGACACGTGCGGCGAGCGCCAGCTTGAGCTTGTGCCAATCGGCAAGGCTCCGGTAAATCGGCTCGAGCGCCTTCGCAATGTGGGCCTTGTGCTCGAAGTCTTCGGTCGTTTCGAGAAGCGCCTCGAGAATGGCTATCGAGGGGGCATGCATCGGGTCTGCTTGAAGCGCCGATGCGATTTCCTCGAGTGCCCGAGGAAGGTCCTTCACATGGTCGATGAGCACCGAGGCCAGCGTCACCTTGAGATCGGGGATGGCCTTACCCGACGCGCCGTCGATCTGCCGCTCGAACAGCGCAACGAGGTCATCGAAACGCGACTCGGCTCGGTAGAGGGCCTCGAGCGCGGCCACCGCCTCGGGGTGAAGCGTCAGCTCCAACGCCTCTTCGTATTTTTGGATGGCCGCGGACTTTTCCCCGAGTGACTCGGACTGAAGTTTCCCAGCTCGCAGAAGGAACCCAACCCGCTCGGTCTCGGATGCTCCCCGGGCGCGGAGCACCAGAATCTTCACGAGATTCGCGTCGTCCTTGGTGCCGATGTAAAGTTCGTCAAGCGTCCGAAGCGCTTCCGCGTCCTCGCTTTCGGCGTCGAGAGCCGCGCGGTAGTGACGAATCGCGCGCGCATCGTCTTTCACGGTATTGCGCGCGAGTTGACCGGCTCGCAGGCGCGTCGCCTGTTGGACCTTCGCGTCGAGAATGTCCTCGAGCACCGCCTCGAAGAGGTCGAGCAGTGGGCCCTGTTGGTCGGTCAGTTTTGCCAGCCGCTCGGCGGAGGCGAGCCAGGTTCCGATGGTGGGTTCGCCGGTCGCATCACGCACGCCGCGGGCCGCGTATTCGAAGGCCCGCTGGGGGTTGTCGATCACGTCCTCGGCGGTACCGAGAGCACGCTGGATGAGCTCGAGCCTTACCGTCACATCGCTCGTCGTGTCGGCCTCGATTTCGAGGACTTTGAGGAGCTTCTCGGCCGCGCCGTCGGCCTGATAAATCGGGCGGAGAATCGCAGCCGCCTCCCTGCGAACTTCGGGAGCTTCATGGCTGAGCAAAGCCTCAACGCCCTCACGCGCGTTGTCCCGAGCACGATCGCGGTCGAGCACCAAGCGATAGGAAGCCATCGCTTCGAGCGGAGCCCCAAGTCGCAACCGACGGACCGCGCCAAGTCGCACATGGAGGTCAAGCTGCTTCGGCTCGGCCTCGAGAGGGAGCCAAGCCTCGAGAGTCTCGGCGAGCTCTTCGAAGCGTTCGGCCTTTTCGTAGAGGGCGGCCAACGGTTCCAGCACCGCCGGCTCCGGACCAAAATCGTCGGAAACCGTGCGCCATGCGTCGATCGCTTCCGTGACCACCGCGAGCTCGTTACCGAGAACGCCTGCGACCCGGCTCATGCAACGCCGACGTTCGGCGGCCGAGCCGGCCCCCTGCTCGACCCGCCGCAGGACGTCGATGAGCTCGCGCCAGCGCCCGGTATCCGCGTAGAGACGCTCGAGCGCACCGAGTGCGGTCGGATCCGTGGGTTCGTCGGCAAGGCGCAACGTCCAGGCATCGATTGCCGCCTTGGAATCGGAAAGCTTATGCTCGTAAATTCCTGCGATCCGCACGATGAGAAGCGCACGCTCATCGGCTTCCGTCACGAGACCAAGTTCGATAGAAACGGCGCCGGCGAGACTCAGGTAGTCCTCGCGCTTTTCGTAAATATCGGAAAGAACCCGAGCCGCCGGGATCACCAGCAGGGCCTCCGAGGGGTCGATCGAAATGATCTCGCGTAAAAGTTTTTCGGCTCTTTCGCCGTCGTTCAGCTCAGCCCGACTCACCTGGGCAGCCGCCATCAAGAGCTCACCCCGAGCTTGTGGCGCCGGGCAACGCGCCGCAGCGCGAGTCAAGGAATCGATCACTTGGGCGTGCTCGCCGAGACCCTTCCCGAGCTGCAGCAAGCGATCCCGTAGGACGCCATCTTCCGGCTCGAGGGGTACGAGTTCGGCGAGGGCCGCGAAGGCCGCCGCGTCGTCCTTCAACCGCTCAAAGCGCAACGTTGCCAAGCGACGGAGCAACTCGCGGCGCTGCTCATCGGACGAGGCGCCTTCAAGACGCACGACGAGGATCCGCGCCACGTCGCGGCTCTGGTCACGCGCCTCGTAAACCTCATCGAGCAAAGCGGCGGCGGGCTGCCGCAAGGCTTCGACCGAAAGGCATTCTTCAGCGAGTTCGCGGGCCTTGGCTTCGTCGGGCTGAACCTCGAGCACCAAAGCGAGGTGCATCAGCACGCGCGGGTGCTCCTTCAGCGCATGAAGGTAAAGATCCACAAGCTGTAAGCGAATGCCCACGAGAGCTTCGTCGGCAGCCGTTTCGAGACGGCTTTCGAGCAAAGTTGCGAGCTCCTGGTAACGCTCTTCGCGAGGGTAGAGGCGCTCAAGAGCCTCGATGGCGGGGGTATTGAGAGAATCGAGAGCGCGCACCCGCTCGTGGTAACCGATGGCTTTTGCGTCATCGCTCAACAGTTGCTCCGCAAGCTGCGCCGCTTGCTGAAGGTGCTCGATGCGGGTCGCATCGTCCTCTGCGTGGTCGGTCGCGCGGCCGTAGAGGGCCTCGAGGTCGAGCCAGCGCTCGGCATTGTTGAGAATGAATTTCACGCGTGCGAAAGCCCGCTCATGCTTCGGAGCGATCTCGAGCACCTGGGTCAGGTAGGGAAGCGCACCCTCTGAATCGGCGAGTTGCTCTTCGTGGAGAAGGGCCGCGCGTTCGCACAAATCGATCCGAAGCTCCGTGGGTAGACCGGCACTCGAAGAGTTTTCGTTGCGGGCTTCGGAGAGATGACGTCGGTAGGCCTCGGCGAGATCCGTGGGGCGTTTGGTAAGCTGGCCAAGGCGCTCCAAACGATCCCAAAGATCGATCGTCATCGGTGCTTCCGCGAGCACGCTGAGGACCACGTCGAACGCACCCTGTTCGTTCGAGAGGTCCCGCTCGAGTGCCTCCGCAAGGTTGCGACAAAGATCGAGTCGCTGCGCGAGGGTATCCTCGTGTTCGAGCATGACGCGCAGCGCAACCGTGCGCTCGCGGGCCTTACCTGGCCGGTGATAGTGGCCTTCGAGAACGGCCGCCGCGCGCGCACGAACAGC
>CANMZR010000382.1 GCA_947502375.1 Polyangiaceae bacterium | reverse complement strand
GCAGGCGACCGTCGACGATCGTCGACCATTTTCGCTTGATCTCCATGCCGAGAAGCCGCGTCTCGGGGGCGGCCACCGCGCGCTCGAGGATGAACATGCCCCGCCCCGGACCTATCTCGAGCTCGAGTGGCTGGTGGCCGGGAAGGAACTGGCTGAGCTCGACTTCTTCCCCTTCGGGAAGCCGTGGTGCTTTGGCGTATTCGGCGCGTGCGTCGCGCATGGCGAGGGCTCTCCTGATCGTCTCGGGCAAAAACTTCGAGTCTCGATTATCGACTATCGAGGCACTAGTTCAACATGCGACGTCGCACGGGCTCGAGGGGCTTCTGGCCCGAGAACCCCTGATCCAGCTCGTGGTAGTGGCCGATGGACGCATCTCCCGGGCGCCAGCAAAGCCACACCACTCGGTCGTCGATCTTGCCGTAAAAATCGAGCAACCCGGTGCGCGTGTCTTTGACGATCGCCCCGAGTCCCTCGACGAACCGCCAGCCTTCCCGGTAATGCCGGACGAGCTTGCCGAGCTCGCTCTTGAGGTCACGTACCTCAGCCGCGTCTTCCGAGCGCAAGGTGATATCCACCATGTCCGTCGGCTGCTGCGCTTCGAGTGGGACCAACTCGCGAAGCTCGGCGATGAGCCGCTGAATCGTCGCGCCAAGCTCGAGTTGCTCCTGCACCAGCATGGCGACCTCGGGCACGAGTGCATTGGCCTCTTCGATCGAAAGCACTCGGGGTCCGGTAGGTTCGTTCATGACGTGTGAATCGTAGGCGATGAACGCCCACTGTCAAACGCTACCTGCCATCGAGGGTGTCGAAGCCACCTCGAAATGGGTGTAAAGCTTCGACGTGCTCTGCCGCCTTGTTCTCTGTCTCAGTGTCTTCATCGGGGTCCTTTCAGCGCCCGGCATCGCTGACGCAAAGCCCCTACCGAGCTGCAAATCGCCGCGAAATACGATTGAATCGCTGTTTAGCTGGCAACTCGGAAAGCAGCAAAGTCTCTTCAACGCTACGCGCTGCCTCGAACACGGCGGCCGCTCGCAGGGGCAACTCGAGGAGGCCGCCCGGCGTTTGAAGACGGTGTTCGATTCCGATGGGGCGGTGGTCGTATCCGACAAGGCCTCTGACGATTTGGAGTTTCTCGATGCGGATAAAAATGCGCGCGTCGTCGTGCACCCACGGTACCCACTCGTGGTCATCGAGAAGCGGGATGGCCGCTGGGTCTGGACGCGAGAGTCGCTCGACTGGACCGACGCGTACTACGAAGATCACCTCGGGGCCCTCGACCGAATGATCGATGCGATCCCGGACTCGCTGCGTCGAACCGTCGGCGCGCTTGCCCTCTGGCAGTACATCGCGTTCGTGGTGCTGTTCGTTGGCGGGACCTTGGTGAGCCGGCTCGTGCTCGCCTTCGTCGGTTTCTTGTTGAAGCGCGGGCAGCCCACGGGAGCCGAACCCCGGGGCCTCCGACGACGCCTGCTCGCGCGCCTTGCACTCCCGACGACACTGGGGCTCTTCGCGCTCTTTGTTCGCCTTGTTTATCCCGAGTTGCGCTTGCCGGTGCACGTCTCCGCCGGGCTTAACCTGGGCGCGCGGCTCACAGCGTCGGTGGCGATCTTTCTCGGCGCCTTCCGCTTCGCCGACGTGTTTGCCGACGGCCTGCAGCGACGCAGCGAAAACGCTCAGTCGAGGCTCGATGACCATCTCATTCCGATCGTCCGCAAGGCGTTGAAGGCAGCCAGCCTGTTCGTCGGGTTGCTCATGGTCTTGCAGCACGTCGGCGTTGACGTGACGGCGGTTTTCGCAACCCTCGGCATCGGCACCCTCGCGGTCGGTCTCGGCGCGAAGGACGTGCTCGCCAACCTGTTTGCCAGCTTCAGCATCTTCATCGACAACCCGTTCAAGATCGGCGATTGGATCCACGTCGATGGCGTGGACGGTATCGTCGAGGAGGTTGGTTTTCGCTCGACGCGACTGCGCACGGCTTACGATTCTCTCGTTGCCATTCCGAACGCAAAACTAGCCGATTCGAAGATCGACAACTACGGAAAGCGTCACCTGCGGCGGGTCCTTTTTACGCTGCATCCGGTTCACGGCACCGCCACCGAGGTCCTCGGGCGGCTCTGTGCCCGATTGCAAGAGGTGCTCTCGGCTCGACCGGGCATCGAGCCTGAAAAGACGAGCGTCGTGTTGACCGGTCTCGGCGGACCCTCCATCGAGGTGACGCTTTCCTGTTTTTTTCCTGCCGCACCCGGCTTTGACGAACCCCACACGAAACACGAGTTGCTCGCGCTGGCGCTGGACTGCGCCGGCGAGCTGGGAGTGAGCCTGCATGCGGGCGCCGTCCCCGCGGCTTCGGCTGTCCTGACGGAGCGCCGGTGAACGCCGGCTTTTTTGACGCGCTGGCTTACCCGTTGCGTTCGCGCAGACCGGACTGTTTGGCCTTCGGCTTGACCCTCGGCGCGACTTGACACAGAGACAGGGAGACGATCATGGGCTCGCAGCGCATTTTACCGATTCTGCTTTCCGCGGTTCTGGCCGCATTCGTCGGCTGCAATAGCAACGCTCCGAAGCCGGATGGCGCCAAGGCGTCAAGCGCCACGTCGAGCTCGCCGAGCGGCCCGCTGAAGCTCGTTGGCGTCGACACCGAATCGATGACTCTGCGCGAACGCGAGGCATGGTCGGCGCTCGTCACGGCACAGCTCGCGCCGTGCAAGGAAGTCGCGGTGCCGCTCGCGCAATGCGTCTCGGAAAAGCGAGACTGCAAAAAGTGTCTACCGGCCGCGGAGTTTCTCGCACGGCAGGTTCAGGCAGGGCTTCCTAAGGAAGACATCGTGGCGTCCTACGAAGCGCAGTTCATGCCCGATCACGTGAAGGCTATCGTGATTGGAGATGCGGCGACGCGCGGTCCCGCGAATGCGCCGGTGACGCTCATCGAGTTTGCGGATTTCGAGTGCCCATCGTGCGGTCAAGCGTACCCACTCTTCGAGGCGCTGTACGAGCACTACGAAGGGCACGTCCGGTTCGTCTTCAAGAACTTCCCTTTGAAGAACCACACGAATGCGAAACTTGCCGCAGAGGCGGCCATCGCGGCGCAGAAGCAGGGTCAATTCTGGGCGATGCACCATGTGCTGTTCGAGAATCAGGCGCGCCTCGCGGAGCCGGAGCTCCTCGGTTATGCGGAAAAGTTGGGCCTTGATATGGGCCGCTTCAAAGCAGAAATCGGCGCGAAAGACGCCAAGGCGCGGATCGAGGCCGAATTCAAACAAGGTGAAGAACTCGGGGTGGACTCGACCCCGACGCTCTACATCAATGGTCGGCACTGCGATCTCTCGAAGCTCGGAGTTCCCGTGAAAGAGCTCGAAGCCTGGATCCGCCTCGAGCTCACGTTCGCGGGCGTCGCTCTAGGTCCTCCGCTCGTCCCAAGTGGGCCCTCGGCTTCGGCTGTGCCGTCGGCTTCGGCTGTGTCGTCGGCTTCGGCTGTGTCGTCGGCTTCGGCTGTGCCCTCGGCTTCGGCTGTGCACTCGGCTTCGGCTGTGCACTCGGCTTCGCCTGTGCCCTCGGCTTCGCCTGTGCCCTCGGCTTCGCCTGTGCCCTCGGCGCACTCAAAAAACTGACGGCGAGATGGGCTGAATCATGCGCGTCGTCGAGAATTGTGGCTGTTTTCCGACAGGAAAACACTACCCGGGGATAGCTCATCTGGTCCATGTCCAGACGGCGGGCGTCGCGCGTGAGTTTCCCGCCGATGGCGTCTGGATGGACTACCCGATAGCGTTCATCGACACCGAGACCACGGGCTTCGATCCGAAGAGCGAGCGAGTGATCGAGGTCGCGGTCGTGCTCGGCAAGGGCGGTGAAATCATCGATCGCAAGAGTTGGCTCGTCAATCCCGGCAAGCCGATCCCAAAGGCGTCCACCGATGTGCACGGGCTCACCGATGATCAGGTCGTCGACAAGCCCTCCTTCGCCGCGATCGTGGCCGAGCTTTTTCTGGCGCTCGAAGGCAACGTGGTGGCGGCGTACAATGCACCCTTCGATCGAGGTTTTCTCCAAGCGGAACTCGAACGCGCGGGCGTTACTCTCGCCTCCCGTCCGTCGGCGTTCCACGAAGATGTTTCCTGGCTCGATCCGCTTATCTTTGCTCGGGAACTCTTCAAAGGGCAGGGCGAGAGCCGCGCCCTTGGAGCGGTGGCCCAGCGTCTCGGCGTGGTCCACGAGCGCGCTCACCGCGCCACCGACGACGCGGAGGCTGGACTGCAAGTGCTCTATGCGATGAGCCGCGACGCTCGGGTGCCCCGCACCTATGCGGCACTGATTCAGGAGCAACGGCGGCTCGAGCGTTCGCAGCGTCAAGCGCAGAGCTTCTGGCGGAAGTGAGCGATGGGTGACGGCAAGCGCCGACTACCCGTCCTTCAGCCGAAGGAGGAGGAGGGGGAAGACCGGCCGCCGTGGCATTGGTCGGTCATCGGTGGCTTCGGGACGATGCTCGTTTTTTTGCCGCTGTCCGGCGCTTCTGCGTGGTTTGCGAGGCGCACCTACGCGCGGTACCTTCACGGCTCGACCCCCGAGCAACTGCTGCAAGCCGCGGAGGCGTTGACGGCTCGTCAGCGGACCTGGCTCGGTGTGCTCTCGGTCGCGGGTCCGATGCTCTCGCTCGCGTTGGCGAGTGTGGCAGGCGGCACGCTCGTCGGACGATTTGGCGGCGCTGCCGGAAAACGCGAGGCCGCGGTCGCTGCCGTCCTGGCTGCCGCGGTCAGCTCGGCGGTCGCTGCGCGCGAGTTGGTGGACCGGCCGGACGGGCCTGTTCTATGGGTATTTACCTCGACGATCCTGTTCGTGGTTGCGGGAGTGACGGGGTGGCTCGGCG
>CANMZR010000381.1 GCA_947502375.1 Polyangiaceae bacterium | reverse complement strand
GAGCGCATCCTTATCGGGACCGCTGACCCGCGTGCCGCCGAGGTGATGTCGCGCCTCTATGCGCCGCTTGCCCGGACCCGCGAGGTTCTCTTCGTGACGGACGCCCGGTCTGCTGAGCTCTCGAAGTACGCCACGAGCGCGCTCTTGGCGAGTCGCGTGTCATTCATGAATGACCTCGCCCTTTTGGCGGAAGATCTTGGGGCAGACATCGAGGTCATCCGCGACGTCATGGGTGCCGACCCACGCATCGGACCGAAGTACCTGTTCGTCGGACCCGGGTTTGGCGGGAAATTGCTTCAAAACGACCTGAAGTCACTCCTTCACGCCGCGAACGAGGCGGGGCGGGACCTTGCTATCGTGCGAGCCACCGACGAGATCAACGAGCGACAAAAGCGCGTTCTTGGGGACAAACTAGAACGTGTTCTACACCACCTCGATGACAAGGTCGTGGCGGTGTGGGGAGTCGCCTTCAAGCCGAAAACGGCCGACCTTGGCGAGGCGCCGGCGCTGGTACTTATCGACCAGTTGCTGGAAAAAGGAGCGAAGGTGCAGGTGCACGATCCGCACGCAATAGACAACCTGAAGGCAATCTACGGAGATCGGCTCGTGTATGCGCCGACGCTGTACGATGCGGCCCGGGGTGCCGACGCAATCGCCCTCGTGACCGAGTGGCACGCGTACCGCCGCCCCGACTTCAAACGTCTCTTTCTGACGATGCGAACGCCGGTGCTCCTCGATGGTCGCAACGTGTGGGATCCCGCGGAAATGCGCGAATGCGGCTTCCGTTACCACGGGATCGGTCGTCGGGGCTAAGGCCTAGACGGGCGATTCAAGCCACGAGGACGAGCTTCCCCACGACTTTCCCGCCGCGCGACACTGCGTGAGCCCGCTCGGCTTCGGCGAGTGGAATTCGCTCGGCGATGTGAACCTTGAGTTCACCTGAAGCGACTGCGGAAACCAGGCCCTCGAGGCGTTCCTGGCTCGCCCGGCCGAGCACCGTGAAGGTCCTGCCCGGAAGTGCGATGAAGGGGAGGTCCGAGGCCCGTGGAACGATCTGGACGTGAATGCCGTCCGGCTTGAGTTGCGGCTGGCAGAAGGAGCGCGGATATTCGGCCGAGCCGACACAGTCGAGCACGATGTCGAAGGGGCCGAGAGCCTTGGCGGCCTCGCTCACGTCGCCCTTGGTGTAGTCGAGCGGCGTTGCACCGAGCGACTCGACGAAGGCCAGGTTGCGAGTCGAACATACGCCGAAAACCTGTGCGTTCACGCGTGCCGCCAACTGCACCGCGAGGTGGCCAACGCCGCCGGCCGCACCCAAGACGAGCACTTTCGGCGAAGTCCGTTCCCGTAAGCGACCGTGTTCGTAGAGGGCTATCCAAGCGGTGGAGCCCGCCACCGGCAGGCCGGCCGCCGTATCGAACGGCACGCAGTCGGGGAGCTTCGCGCAGTTTTCCTGGGCGACGATGGCCTCCTCGGCGTAGGAGCCGCGCTCGCGTTTCGAGAAGTCGGTACCCCCGACGACGCGGTCACCCAGCGCAAAGCCTTTCACGTCAGCGCCAACTTCAGTCACCGTGCCGGCAACGTCGATCCCCACGACGATGGGCCCGCTCGGACCGAGCAGGCGCTGCGCGATACCGAGGAACTCATACCCGCGCATTTTCCAGTCCACCGGGTTCACGCCAGCCGTGGCGACGCGCAGGCGCACTTGATTCCGACGCAACGGACGGCTTGGCAACTCGAGCCAGGTGAGGGGCTCGGACGCCTTGGGAGAGGATTGGGCTTTCATGGTGCTGCGACTTGTCGGCGGCGAAGCTAAGTCGCGCGAAGCCCATTGGCAATATGCGCTCGGCGACGTGCGCTCGGCACAGCTTGCCCCGAAGAGGTGGTCACGGCTCGTCGGTGGCGCCGGTCGGCTTGTGCAAGCGCGCGTGCACGACCATGCCCACGAGCATCGCGCCCACAAAGACGACGGCGGGCAGCGTACCGGAGGCGAGGCTCACGAGGCCGGGTCCGGGGCAAAAGCCACCGAGACCCCAGCCGACGCCAAAGATTGCGGCGCCGAAGAGCAGCGGACGATCGAGCTGCGTCCGCGTCGGCAGGTGCCAGCGGTCCCCAAGAAGAGGCGTCGCTCGTTTTTTCGCGATGAGGTGGTAGGCGAGGGCGTTCACACCGATGGCTCCGACCATCACGAACATCAGGGACGCATCCCATTTCCCCGTGAAATCCAGGAAATTCATCACCTTGTCAGGTTGCGTCATGCCGGAGAGTCCGAGTCCGAGCGCGAACAAGAGCCCAGCGAGCAAGGCGACGGCGTTGCTTTTCACGAAGCACCTCCAAAGAGGCGACGCACAACGAAGACGGTGAGCGCCCCCGTTGCCATGAACGTGACCGTTGCAACGATGGAGCGCAGCGACGGGCGACTGTTGCCGCAGATCCCGTGGCCACTCGTGCAGCCGTTGCCGAGGCGCGTTCCGTAGCCGACCAAGAGGCCCGCTATCGCCACGGCGGTGAGCGGAGCGGCCGTGGAACCGAAGGCCGTCGGGCAGGCGAGCCGGAGCGCCACGCCACCGAGGAGGAGTCCGCCGAGGAAGGCGCCTCGCCATGTGGAGTCTTCCCGGGCTGGGCGAAGAAAGCCGCCAACGATGCCAGAAATCCCAGCGATTTTGCCTGCGAATAGCAACATGAGCGAGGTCGCAAGACCGATGAGCAGCCCGCCAAGAAGCGCCGAAAGGGGAGTGAAGTTGTGCATCGTTTTTTTTCTTGTGGAGCGAGGTGCTCGGTCAATGTCGGATGAGTTCGCGAATCACCATGTACGTGGCCATGGTGAGTGCGAACACCCCAAAGCCGCGGCGTAACTTCTCTTGCGGTACGTGCGTCCCGACGAAGCCGCCGATGACCGCTCCAACCGAGGCCGAGCTGGCCACCAGAACGACGCGCGCGGCATCGACTTGGATGTGAGCGGAATGCCCAGCGAAGCCCGCGAAACTCTGCAGCGCGATGACGAATAAGCTCGTGCCGATCGCCTGGCGCATCGGAAGGCCGCCGATAAGGGCGAGCGCAGGCACGATGACAAATCCGCCGCCCGCGCCGACGAGGCCCGTAAGTGCCCCGGTGACGAAACCCGTCGCCAAAACCTTTCCGGGTTGCAACACGGTGCGCTCTTTCGACTCGCTGCGACCGCGCAACATCGCGAGTCCGGTGGCGACGATCATGCCCGCGAAGCCAATGAGCAAAACGCGCGTTGGAACGAGGCTCGAGATGCGCCCTCCCGCAAAGCTGCCGGTCATGCCAGCGGCAGCAAAGATGAGGCCGGTTCGCCATTCGACCTGACCTGCACGGGCGGGTCGCACGAGGGCGACGACGCTCGTGACACCGACGACAATCAGGCTCTCGGCCATGGCGACGCGCTGGGCGACGCCGAGCGCGTAGACGAGGATCGGGACGGTGAGGATGCTGCCCCCGCCGCCCAGCGTTCCTAGCGCGAGGCCAATCGCGACCGAGAGCACTGCCGCAAGGATCACGGAGACTCCAGCGCTAGTCCGCAATGGTTCCAGTCGAGCATCCCGCCTACCAGGTTGTAGAGCTCGGTGAAGCCCCGTTCGGCCAGTGCAGCGGCCGCGGTGCCGGAGCGCTTGCCACTGCGGCAAATGAGCAGGATTGGCTCGGCCCGGTTCCACGTGCTCGCCGCGAGAAGGACCGTGGCGAGGGGGACGAGCTCGGCTCCAGCAAGGTGGCCGAGGGGACCCACGTACTCAGCGGGTTCCCGCACATCGATGAGTCGAAACCTGCCGAGTTTTGGGGCGGCGGCAGTTGCGGTGAGCTCCCGATAGCCCGCTACGTGTGGGCTTGAGATGACGTGGAGTTCCTCCAAGGCTTGCTCGCTCATTCCCGCCGGGCTTTCATGGTCGTGTGGTTTCGGGGTCATCTTTGGGTGCGTTCCGGCGCGCCTGCCGCACCGGGTTGGCTTTACGGAACCGCCCCAAACCGCAACGGGCACTGAGACCCGCTCGAGGGCTTGAGAGCCTAGCATTGTATCGATGGGTGTCGCCGCTCCAGAGTGTCTGGGTCCTGGCCAAGGAGCGAAGCGAACGCTCCGTGAACGAGCTCTCCTCGTTGACGCCATGGACGCACTGTGACCGTTTGCGTACGGCGATGGCTGGACTCAACTTCACGCAAAGAAGCCGCACGTAACGTTTCACGCAAGGGTTGGCGTAAAGACCCATCAGGAAGACGAACATGGACCCTTTTTGGAACGGGCGCTGGAACGAAGCGCCCCCGGCTTACGGAGACCAGCCCAACGTGTTTCTGGCGGCGCACGTCGCCGCAGTTCCGGTCGCCGGCGAGGTCGTGTGCCTCGCGGATGGGGATGGGCGCAATGGCGGGTGGCTCGCGGGCCGTGGCTTTTCCGTCACGGGCGTGGACTCGAGCGAAGTCGCCGTCGCCCGCGCGAACGCTCGTGGCCGTAACGGGTACCATGCCATCTGTGCGGACTTACGGGATTGGCCCTTCCCTCCGTGCGACGCAATCGTCAGCATTTATGCTCACTTCCCGCCATCCGTGCGCGCCGCTGTGCACGCGCGCGCCTGGGCGTCCTTGCGGCCCGGGGGCGTCTTTCTCCTCGAAGGGTTCTCGCCCGCGCAAGTGCTCCTGGAGCGCACGAGTGGAGGGCCGAAGGACGTGGCGATGCTGTTCACGGCAGCGATGTTGCGCGGTGATTTGCCTGGCGCCGTCTTCGAGGTTATCGACGAGACCACGACCAGCCTCTCCGAGGGGCCGTACCACGTCGGCCCAGCGGAGGTGTTTCGCGTGCTCGCTCAAAAGCCGCACTGATGGCTAGCGTGCGCGGCTTCAGAGCGAGCAGAAGTCGCCGCTGATGCGAAAGAGCGCGTTCAACGTTTCGTCTGTCACGAG
>CANMZR010000380.1 GCA_947502375.1 Polyangiaceae bacterium | reverse complement strand
TTTTACCCCGATCCCACAGCGCCGGTGCAGCCCGCGTGGCTCGTGCTTGTGGTGGGCGCAATGGGCCTCGCCTGGGCGCTGAAGCGCCGCCGGGTGGTGTCGCCGTGGCCTTACGTGCTCCTCGCCGGCGCGCTCAGCTGGGTGGGGCTTTCCCTCAGCCACTTGCACCCGGCTTTGGCGCTCGTGTTCGTCGTCCCGTTCATGCCGCACGCCGGGCGTGACGAAGGTCTTTTCGTCGCGCAGACAACGGCCGCTGCCGTCACCGACACGATGGGACGCTTCGAGCGCGCCTTCAAGCTGCCGGTGGATTTCGGCATGTTTGGATTTGGGGTCGTCAACGCCGGGGTCGCTTTCGGCGCCCTCGGGCCCGCGACGTGGGCGGTGTTCACGGCGTTGCTCGTTGGCAAGACCCTCGGGGTGACGCTGTTCGCCTTGGGCGCCGTACGCATCGGGTTTGCGCTTCCGGACGGCTTGTCCGCGCGCGTCCTGCCGCTCGTCGGAGTCACCGCGGCGCTTGGTTTGACGGTTTCGCTCTTCGTCGCGGGCGCGGCTTTCACCGACGGTGCGCTCTTAGCGTCGGCAAAAATGGGGGCGTTGCTGTCGGTCGTCGCGGGACCCATCGTCTTCGTGGGCGCGCGTCTGCTTCGGGTCGAACGCATCGATGGGTGAGTGCGCGTCGGTGGCGCTCGCTTCGGGTTCAGCCTTCTTTGAGTTTTGCGGGTTTTTGGACCAAACTGTCCCCCGAACTTAAACTGGCAATGGATCCGTATGAGTGACTTCGAAAAGCCGAGCCGAAAGGCCTTTGACGCAAACCGAACCCAGCACGCGCAACTGGCGTTTGATGTCGCCCAATTGTTTGTCGCGCGCTTCGGCAAGGATGAGGTCAGTGGCTATGTTCCCACGATGCGCGAGCCGAGCGGTGTCAGCACCGGTGGCGGTCGGCAGGCGCTGCAACACATCGTCCTCGAATCGAAGACTCCGGGTGAATCGGCCGTGACGGTAGGGCAGGTCAATCTGGTCGCCCACGCGGGGAAGCTCCGCACCCACGATTGCCTCCGCCAACTGCACGTGCAGCGCTTTGGGCAAAAGACGTTCGCCCTCGATGCGGCTGCTTATCAGGTTTTTTTCGACCAAGCGCATCGGTTTCTCCTCAAATACAGTCTGGCGATGGTGATTGAAGCGACGCCGTCGGATGCTGGTCCATCGGCCGAGTCGCGGCGCGTCGGGACACCCGCACCGACGGCCAAGTCGAGTCCGTTCGCACTGGTTGGGATTGCACTCCTGGTGATTCTCGCCGCGGGTTTTGCCATATTGAAACTCACGCACAAGCTTTGACCGCCGGCGAAGGCCCGTCTCGTGCTCGCGTGTGCTACACCGCATCGGGTGACAAGCGAGGCAAAGCTCGAGGCGTTACGAGCCCGGTTGCGGGAGCTCGGAACGGTGCTCGTCTGTTATTCCGGCGGTGTTGATAGCGCCTTTCTGCTCGCGGTTGCGCATGCGGAACTCGGGGTTGGGGCCGTTGGGATGACGGCGGTGTCGCCGAGCTTGCCGGAACTCGAGCGAGCAGAAGCGGTGGCTATCGCGCGAACGATCGGCGCTGAGCACCGGCTCGTCGATTCCAGCGAACTCGAAGATCCGGCGTACGTGGCGAACAATCCGGACCGCTGTTTTCATTGCAAAAGCGAGCTTTACCGGCTGGCGGTGGTGAAACGGCGCGAATGGCAGCTCGCGTACATCGTCAATGGCACCAACATCGATGACCTCGGGGATTACCGTCCCGGACTCGAGGCGGCCTCCCAGGCTGGCGTCGTCAGCCCACTCGTCGAGCTTGGTTTTACCAAGGCGGACGTTCGTTCGGCGGCGCTCGCTGTCGGCCTTGGGGCATGGGAGAAGCCGGCGTCCGCATGCCTCTCGAGCCGCATTCCCTACGGTACGAGTGTCACGCGCGAGCGCCTTTCGCAGGTAGGTGGCCTCGAGGGTGTCTTGCGAGCGGAGCTCGGTTTTCGTCAGGTGCGCGTGCGGTACCACGACGCGATTGCACGCGTTGAACTCGAATTGAGCGAGCTGCCCCGTGCGCTCGAAGCCGGCGTTCGTGAGCGCATCGTCGCTGCGGGACTCGAGCAGGGCTTCAAGTACGTGACGCTCGATCTCGCGGGCTACCGAATGGGCAGCCACAACGAGGTCCTCGTTGGCCGTTCGCTCAAGTTGCTGAGCTGACCTTCGACGCATTGCTCAAGCTGCTGAGCTGACGCTCGACGCATTGCTTTACGAACCGAAGGAGCTGTGCCGAATCAGAAGCCGCCGCGGAGCCCCAGGTAGCTTGGGCCCACGACGAACGTGAGCCCGGCGCTCGTCGCTGGAGGTGTGCTCTTCGTGAGGAAGTACACGAGCGCGGTCGCGCCGCCGGCCACCCCCGAGAGAACGAAGCTCGCGGTCGCGGCCGTCGTCACGCGGAACGCGGAGTCGTAGGTGCTCTGGGATTTGGGCGTGCTGCATAGTCCGCCGGTGCATTGCGTCTGAAGGTCTTTCTTCGCTCCGAGAGCCAAAACGCCCGTGATGATTCCGACGACGGCGGCTGCGCCAGTGACGCTGACGCCGACCCACACGCCCGGATGGACGCGCGCGCCGTCGCCCGAAGAGGACGGAGTCTCCGCGCCCTTTGACGCTCCGTCCGCACTCGGAGCCACCGGCTTTGCGTCGCTCCCGTTGCCTCGGCCGAAGGCGGGCTTGCCGGTCGGCGTGAGCGTGACCGTCACCGTGCGGCTCTCGCGCTCGGCGAGCTCGAAGCTCTGGCTGCCCCGAAAATTGCCTGAGTCAATCACGGCTTCGTGGTGACCTGGATTGAGCTTTCGCGGCAGAAAACGTGCGGCGCTCGAGATGTCACGCCCATCGATGGAGACGCGCATCGCGTCCTCGGCTTCGCCCGCGGCGAGCTTCAGGCTTGCTGTTGGAATGCGCTCCGCCAACTCGGTGAGGTGTCGCTCGGCCTGGGCCCGCGCTAGTGTGTAGGCCTTGGGTTCGCCGGTGTGGACCGGGTAGCGCTGCACCCGCGCGTAGGTGTCGGCCGCCTCCACGAGCTGCTTCAACGTCATCTGAGCATCGGCGAGGGGGAGGCCCGTCGTTGGGACGTTCATGATGGCGTCGGCCGCCTTGTATTTGTCGTGAGCGCCTTGCGCGTTGCCCTGCTTCATGAGGGCGTCACCCGCGTCCAGGAGCGCGCGCGCCGTCGCCTTGTCTTCGGCGGAGGGCGCCTTGTCTTCGACGGAGGGCTTGGAGACCGGTGGCTCGGCGAAGGATGCTTCGGAGAGGGTGAGTACGCCAAGGAGCGTTGCCAGTGCGGCCGGGAAGGTGAAGGGGTGCATGGTCTTGAACTTCAAAGCGGGAGCAAATTGGCTCGCAGCACGGCAACAAAGGGCGTGGGCTTATCGGACTGAAGCGGTTTCTCGAACAACTTCACGTCGGCTGTTTCGACGATGCCACCGAGAGCGATGAACTTCCCATAGACCGAGATCGCGTTGAACGAGGCCGTGCCGTTCCCGAGCGTCGAGAACCCCGCGCCGAGGCCCTCGAACTTGGGCTTCACGACGACCGCAAAGCCCTGTCGGGCGCCCGGGCTTCCGGGCACGGCGTCTGGAGTTACAGGTTTTGTCCCAATGATTTCTCGAACGCCGCCGCGCTGCTCGCCCACGACGAGGAATCGGTCTGACCCGAGCGATGCGATGGCGGAGACGCTCCCACCTGTGTTGTTCGCGTCGTGTCCTGTGTCGATGGCGAGGTAATCGACAAAGTCACCCTTGAGGGCCGCGGCGTCGATCGATGCGATGCCGAACGTGCCGGGTGTGATCACTTGATGTTTGAAGCTTGGTGACACGGCAGGCGAGCTAGGAACCACGCAGTTCGACGCGAAGGCGAGGACAATCTGATCCGCGGCGTTGCGGGTCAGCGCCACCGGACGAACGTCGCCCTTTTGATCGGAGGACTCGCACTGCAGCAGGTGCGTGTGCTCGCCCTTCGTGTAGTCCGCCTCACCATTGGTGGTTCCGATGGAGACGAGTGCCGTTCCTTTTCCAGAAAAAACGGACATCGTCAGACCAAAGCCTGCAAACTCACTGTCGATGTGCGTGGCGAGCACCACGCGGCTGTCGGTGGCGACGAGGCCCGCGAGCTCATCACCGGTACCGTTCTCTAGCATTCCATTGCCCGCTGTGGCCCAGACGAACGTCGGCATCGTGTTCGGTTTCGTGTCGTATTTCAGGACCAGGATATCGGTGGCGCTCTTGGCTACGGCGGTCTTTGGGGTGACCTGCAGGAGCGCGTACTCAAGCGAGCCTTGGTGGGTAAGGCCGACATAGAGCGCGTTGCCATCGGGGGAGAGGGCGAGGTGCAACTCCCTGATGAAAGCCTCGCTGCTAAAGGGGTCTGCCGACTTGAGCAAGGGGAACGCTGCCTCCTCGAGCTTGCCTTGCCCGTAGCGGAAGAGCTTCACTTCGAAAGTGCTGGCGTTGGTGACGACCGCCGCAAGGTAAGCGACGGTTCCGTCGGTCGATACGGCGACGGCGACGGGGGCACTGGTGGGGGCGGGGGACCACAATTCCTTCGCGAAGCTCGCGGACTCGTCGCCTGGGTTGGCAATCACTGCGGCGTAGGTGCTGGGACCGGCCAGCTGGGTGGGCGGCATGTGATTGACGCCGCGAAAAGTGAAAGGGTTGCCATTCGGGACGCCCGCCGCCAAGACTAGAAAGTTCTCGCCAAGTCCACTGGACGGGACAACGTTGGGGTTCCCGTTCTCGATGGTCGAGGCCCATACGACCACCCCTGGGTCGGCTTTGCCGCCCGCTCCGCCCGCTCCGCTCGCTCCGCCCGCTCCCGCGTCGGTTGACGGAGCGCTCTTGGTGAAGCCGTCGAGTCCGAT
>CANMZR010000379.1 GCA_947502375.1 Polyangiaceae bacterium | reverse complement strand
GGGTGTCGTGAAGGTACAAGTCCGTCGAGATCGTTCCGAGGTAAATGCCCGTGAGGCCACCCAGACCGAACACGAACACCGTCCCGAGTGCGAAGAGCATCGGCACCGTCAGACGGATGGATCCCTTCCACATCGTGTGGAGCCAGTTCAAGAACAGAATCTCGGCGGGCACGCTGATGACGAGGGTGAGCAGCATGAACGCTTGCCCGAGCAGCGGGCTCATGCCCGTGACGAACATGTGATGCCCGTAGACGACCGCACTCAAAACGGTCACCGAAATCATCGCGTAGACGGAACCCTTGTACCAATAGGCAGGCTTCCGAGCGAAGAACGACATGAAGTCGATGAGGAAGCCCCAGATCGGCAGGATGAGGATGTAAACCTCGGGGTGGCCGAAGATCCAGAAGAGATGCTGGAAGAGAATGGGATCTCCAATGCCACCGGCCGCGCCCGTAACGAAAAACTGGGTGCCAAACGTGCGATCGAACAGGAGCAAAAGGCCCGCAGAGCCAAGCACCGGAACGAACAGCGCATTCAAGATCGCGGTGAGCCAGAGGCCCCACACCGTCGCTGGCATTCGGAACCAGGTCATGCCCGGCGCGCGAAAGCGAATGACCGTCGTGATGTAATTGATTGCACCCATGATCGACGCGATGCCGGTCACGAAAAGTGCGAGCACCACCAGCGACTGCCCCGCCCCCGGCGTGCCGACCTTGGTCGAGAGCGGCGGGTACGTGGTCCAGCCTGCAGCGGCCGAGCCGAGCTCGACACAGAACGAGGCGATGACGAGCCCTTGCGAGAGCGCATTGACCCAAAAGCTGTACATATTCAGCTTCGGGAACGCCATGTCACGCGCACCGATCATCAGCGGGATGCAGAAGTTGCCGAACGCACCGATCATGATCGGCGTGATCGCGAAGAAGATCATGATCAGGCCGTGCATCGTGAAGATGGTCGTGTAGGCCGCAGGTGTGATGGCCCCGCCCGAATCCGGGAAGAGCGCCTTGCCCACCAACGGCACGGCACGGGCCGGGAAAGCCCACTGCCACCGAATCAACATCGCGAGCGCGCCGCCGAAGAGCAGGAACAAAAGCCCCGACCAAAGGAACTGCTTCGCGATGTATTTGTGGTCGATCGAGAACACGTAACGACTGATGAAGTCTTTCGGCTCCACGTGCGCGTGCTGGAGATGTTCGGCCGCGTCGATGTCGGCCTTCGTCATTACCTTGTCACTCATGTTCCACCTGGCGATTGCGCAAGAACACTAGCTTCATGCTCATTTTCGACAGCACTCGCTGCCTTTTTAGCTTCGTTCGTAACACGGGGATCCGATGAATCGTCGCGGTGCTTCCACTCCCAGCCCCAATGTGCGCTCTCGTCCTTTTCATCAAAGGCCCGCAACTTTTGCGCGCTCATCTCGGCGAGCCAACGGTTGTAAGCCTCAGGCTCGAGGACCGTGAGACGGCCCTTCATCTTGTAGTGATGCGTGCCGCAATGCTGCGTGCATCCGATGTCGAACTCCCCCGTCTCTTTCGCTTGAAACCACAACCGATTGACCATGCCGGGCATGGCGTCTTGCTTGATGCGGAAGTTCGGCAGGTAGAACGAGTGAATCACGTCCGCCGAGGCGAGTTGAATCACGATGGGCTGCCCGACCGGCACCCGAATGTCGTTCAAGGTCACGACGTCGTCCGGTGTATTGAACTTGCCATCCGGCCCGGCATAACGCGCATCCCAGGCCCACTGATGGGCGTTTATCTCGATGCGCACAGCGTTGGGCTTCAGATCGGCCGCAGTGTGATTCCAGAAGACCGAGTTCACGTCGATGGTCGAATTGAACCAAAGATTTCCATCGACCACGAAAAAGATCACAGCCGATATGCCCATCGCGACCGCGATGTGGTGCTTCGAGTCCCCGTGATCGTACTCGGCCTTGTGCTTGGCGTTGTGCTTGAAGACGGCGTAGCCCATCCAGACGCACATCACGATGAACAGCACGAGCACGAAGCCATTCGTCGACTTGATGAGCCAGTCAACCCGGTGACCTTCAGCGGACGCATCGCGCGGAAGGCTCCACAGCGTCGTTTCCGGGATCGGGTCCGCCGACGCGAACGGTGCCACCGCGAGTAAGCCAACAGCGGCAGCAAGAGCCGAGAGCGCTTTATGAAGGGACTTCATTCGTTGATCTCCGAACCAGACAGCTTCTTCGAAACGTTCAGCGCGGACGTAGGTCCTGCTGCTCCACCGAAACGACTGCAGCCTCCTCGAGGAGTCCGCGCCGAATCCAGAACCCAACACCGAGAGCCGCAAACCACGGGGCGACAATCAGTGCCCCGAGAGCCACCGTTCCAAGCGGTCCCGAACCCTCGCGGGTCGCACAAACCGGGCAGGCCGCCGCCACGCTCGGCGCGAGCGCGGCCAACGCAGCAGCGACGATGGACACCAGCGCGCGCACGCCGTTTCGACCGGTAGGAGCCAATAATCGCAGCGTCATCACAAGCCCAAACCCTTCAATCCCCAAACGGCCCGGTACGTCCCCTCCGCTATCAGAATGAACGCATAAAGCGCCGGGAACATCAGCGGGATGGCCACCGACCAGCGCATGACCTTCGATTCGTGGTTCAGGTGCATGTAGAAGAACGCCACGATTGCCGCCTTCGTGACCGCCATTCCCACGAGGCAAGATACCAACGCCGTCTTGCCGACGTAATGCTGGAGGTAGGCCACACCCACCTCGAGGATCGTGAGCACGAGGAGCACGAAGAAAATGCGCCAATATTGAGCGCGGTTCGGAGCGTGATGACCCGCCGCCGCATGGCCGTGACCCGCCGCCGCATGGCCGTGACTCCCGTGGTCATCCGGCGTCACCGCGGCCTTTCGGACTGCGGCATCGGCTTCCACCACCTTCGCGGGGGTTTTCGTTTCCTCGGTCTTTTTTTCGCTCATGGCTGCTCGCTCGGGCAGGTCTAGCCGCGTTTCAATTCGGAATCAGATAGATGAACGTGAACACGAGAATCCACACGAGGTCGACGAAGTGCCAAAAGAGGCCCGCCACCTCGAGGGTGTTCGCGTCGGTCTTCCCCATCGCCGTCCCAATCCAGACCGCGCTCAGGTAGATGACACCCGTCAAGACGTGAAGCCCATGGAAGCCCGTGACGCAGTAAAACGTCGTGGCGTAATGCGTCGCGCCGAACTTGAGTCCCTCGTGGATGAGGCCATGGTGGGGACCGAACAGGCCGAACAGCCCCCAGTACTCCCAGCATTGTCCGACAAGGAACAGCAAGCCACCCGCCACCGTGAGGCCCAGCCACTTGAGCGCGCCTTTGCGGTCCCCCTCGACCATCGAGGCGTGCGACATCACCATCGTCACGCTTGAACAGATGAGCAGGAAGGTCAGCAGCGCCGTGAAGTTGATGCCCAGCGCCGGCTCTTCGATGCAGCCGAACTTTGACACGAGCGCTTCCGTCGTGCAGCCCCAGAGCTTGCTGCTTCCGCGAAGGATCCCGTAGGACAGCAAGAGCCCGCTGAACGAGAACCCATCGGATAGCAGAAACATCCACATCGCCAGCTTGCCGGCCGTGATTCGGCTGTAAAGCGGCTCCTCGGGGTAGACGAGGGCGTGGTCGTGGTCGGTTGCGGCAGCGCTCATCGGCGTCCTTTCACGCGTGCATCCTCAAAATGCTGCGGTTGAAGGCAGCTGGAATCGTTGGGAATTCTTATCGCCTGACGGGCTTCAAGTCAACTGATCAAGCCAAAGAAAAGCGAGCCGTTCAACGCACGTTGATGAGGTAGTTGACGGCCGCGAGAAGGCGAGCGATTCCAGGCTTGTCCGCCTCGTAGTAACCGCGAATTCGTCCTTCTGCATCGACGAGAACCAGGCGCTCGCTGTGGAAGATTTGGAGCGCGTTCTCCACATCTTTTCCCATGGCGAGCTTGAAGCCCTTCACCACGGTTTCCTCCAGCGCCTTTTCCTCGCCGGTCAGAAACGTCCACCGGTAGGGGCTGGCCTTGAAACGCCGCGCGAACTCGGCGAGACGCTCTGGGGTGTCGGTCTCCGGGTCGACTGAAATGCTGACGAGGTGAACACCCGTTCCCGCGTTGCGAGTTCGGTGCTGGAGTTCCGCCATTTTTTCCATCAGCTTCGGGCAGACGGACGGGCAGCTCGTGAACATGAAGCTCGCAATCCAGACACGGCCGCGGAGCTCCTCGCTGCCGAAGGCAACGCCCTTTTCGCTCGTCAGTGAGAAAGGCGGCAGCGTCAGATAGATCGGCGGCGCGTCCGGCAACTTGCGCGAAAGCGCGAGCCCAAGCGACATGCTCATCACGAGCGCCACTGCCACGCCCCAAAATACGGGACGACCGATGAAGCGAGCGATGGCTCCGGGACGCGAATCGAGGACGGCTGGTTGTGTCATGGCGGGATCTCTCGTGATGCGGCCCCCCCCAGCTACAAGTCATTACCGGTGTCGGCGCAACCTTCCCCACCTCGAACGCGGTGGCGGCTTCAGACAACAGAACGGGCGGTTAAAGCAGCATCGCTGCGAGCAACATGGGCAAATAAATAAGGGAAGTAAGAAACAAAGTGCGGGCCCACGCGATGCTCTCGTTGCGCCGTGCGCTCATCACGAGAAATACCGCGCCGAGAAACGCCGCGCTCCACTTGTAAAACGCCCCCTCGACGCCCATCCCGACGAGCGACAGCGAGGCGGCCACGAGTGCGAGCGTAAAAAAGGTGGCGTATGCCCGCGTTATCCGGTCCCCATGCACCGCGGGAAAGACCTTGATGCCGGCACGCGTGTACTCGGCTTCACGAAAAGTCGCGATCGCGAAAAAGTGGGGCAGCTGCCAAAAAAAGAGGACGGCGAACAAGCCCATTCCGGCGCGACCGATGGCGCCGGTGGCGGCCGTCCATCCGATGAGTGG
>CANMZR010000378.1 GCA_947502375.1 Polyangiaceae bacterium | reverse complement strand
CTATCTGGGGTCGGTCGCGGCCGCCCACGACGCGGCGCGCGTGCACGTTGATGCCGCGCACCTCGGCCACGGGCTCGTTGTTGTCGCGAGCAGCGGGAGCTTCGGCCCGGCGCGTCACAGGCAACGCTCAACGGCACGACGGCCTCACGCTGTGCGACAATGATCATCCGCTCTCTCCGTCGCTCGCTGGCAGGGCGATCCCCAGGAATTCGTGCGCTTTTTTTTGGAGGCCGATGACCGCGTTCGCGATCGCTAGCTTCCGCTCCAACTCGGCATTCCGCTTCGTCAGCGCAAGAACCCACCGGTCCTTCTCTTCCAGCTTGGGCTTGCCCCCCGGCTTCTGCGCAGCGAGGCCCGCCGAGCCTCGCGCCGCGAAATGCTGGCGCCACACGGTCAGATGCGAGCTGTAGATGCCTTCCATGCGCAACATCGCGGCCAACGCACCTCGCTTGCCACTGACGACCGCGGCCTCCGCGGCCTTCACGCGGCGCAACTTCTCCGACGCCGAGAACCGTCGCCGAGACCTCGGCGGTACGCTCTCCAGCGACGCTCCGCTCACACCGAGCTCACGCTCTTTGATGATATTTTCACAACCAGGAACCGGGGATCGCTTGGGTATGTTTTGGGAACCATTCTCCACCCATTAGGACAAACATGTAGAGGAAAACTGTCTCACGCGACGTTGGCACAGAGGGGTCTGACGATGCAGCAGCCGCTGCGACCTGATTCCTAAATTCAAACTCAATCGGGCTGAGATAGCCAAGGTGAGAATGTCGACGAGTTGCATTGTAAAACCCGTCAATGTACGCGCCGATGATCATGGTCGCCTCGTCACGAGATTCGTAGATGCGGTCGGCGCCAAGCTCGGTCTTCAAGGTGCTGAAGAAGCTCTCGGCGACGGCGTTGTCCCAGCAGTCGCCTTTCCGGCTCATGCTCGCGACGATGCCAAAGCGGTCGAGCTCGGCTCGGTACTCGACGCTGGCGTAGGGGCTTCCCCGGTCGGAGTGCTGGATAAGACCGGCGAGCGGGCGACGTCTTGTGAGAGCGTCACGCAGCGCGTCGAATCCCAAAGTGATGAGGATAGGGACGAGTCATGCGTAACAAAAGCGAGCGCGCATCGCCGGGGAGGCTACCGCGCGCTTCCGGTCGGCTCCAGTCACAACGACTGCAAGGGCCCGGCCCGCCGCGCTATGCTCGCGGCCGATGACGGCTTTCACGCGCAGCGACTACCAGGCGCACCTCCGCACGCTCGGCGTCGACAACACGCTCCTTGTGACGGATGCGACCGGAGTCATCGGGGCGGCGCGTGGAACCGCGAGTGTGTCGGTGACGCTGTTGCCGCCCCTGCGGCTCGAGGGGGTGACGGCCGAACTCGGAACGATCGCCGATTTGCGACTCGGGGAGATGCTCGGTCAGGGGGGTATGGGCATCGTGCTCAACGCACAGCAGCTCCCGCTGCGCCGACAAGTGGCCGTCAAGCGTCTGCACACGCTCGACGCCGCTCCGAGTGAACAAGCCCAGCTGCTGCAGGAAGCGCTGGTGCTCGGTGCGCTCGAGCATCCGAATGTCGTCCCGGTGTACGTGCTCGGGCGCGGACCCGATGGGCGCGCGCTACTCGTGATGAAGCGCATCGACGGCCACCCTTGGAGTGCCGACATCGCGGCGCTCTATCCGTCGTCGGTGTCGCTCGGCGGCGATCCGGTCGACACTCAGCTGCGGATTTTGCTGCAGATCTGCAACGCGGTGCACTTCGCCCACGGAAAGGGCGTCGTGCACCGTGACCTGAAGCCGGACAACGTGATGATCGGCGCGTTCGGCGAGGTGTACGTCGTGGACTGGGGGATCGCCGTGGCCATCCGTGCGGACGCTCCGGGCGAGCTCGAGCCCGCAAGCTCCGTGCAGTCGATCGTGGGCACGCCCGCCTACATGGCGCCGGAGATGGCGGCAGGCATGGGCGAGCGTATCGACGCGCGCACCGACGTCTATTTGCTCGGCGCGATCTTGCACGAGCTCATCACCGGACACGCGCCCCACGAAGCGGACACCGTACTCGAGTCACTCGAGCACGCCTTCGTCGCCGAGCCGTTCGAGTACGACCGATCGGTGCCGCGAGAGCTCGCCCTCATCGCACGCCGCGCGATGAACCACGACTCCGATGAGCGCTTTGCGAGCGCCGCCGCGTTGCACTGTGCACTGCTCGAGTTTCTTGCCCACCGCGCCTCCGCTCAAGTCTGCGACGAAGCGCTCGTTTGCCTCCATGAGGTCAGCGAACTCGTTGCGCACCGCGGCGACCCGACCGCATTCCACGAACGCGCCAGTGCTGCGCGTTTCGGCTTTCAGCAGGCGCTCCGCTCGTGGCCCGACAACGCCCCCGCGCGCGACGGACTGCAACACTTACTGGAGGTGATGATCGCCCGCGCACTCGACCGCGAGGACGCGGAAGCGGCCGGCCTGCTGATAGGCGAGCTACCCGAGCCTCGCGCGGCCCTCGAAGCCGCGCATGACGAGCTTCGACGCACGCTCACCCAGCGCCAAGATCGCATCATGGTCCTCGAGCATCACCGGTACGAAACCGATCCAACGGTCGCTGCGAACTACATCCGTGGGACACTGATCACGAGCGCCGCGATCCTGATCCCGATCCTCACGCTGGGTATTCTGCGTGCGCTCGGCCTGCACCGGGCCGGCTACCCCGATGCGATCGGGGTCCTGCTCTTGGTCACCGTGGCGGCAGTGTGGCAAGCACGGCAATCGCGCCTGCAAGGAGCCCCCAGGCTTATCCAGCAGCTACTGGAATTCATCGTCGCAATGGCGCTCCTCAGCGCGTTCGCCCTCGCCGTATGCGCGATGTTCGGACTCGACCTGTCGGTCGGCCTCGCCGTCATCCTGATCCTCTTCGCGAACCTGGGGTTCGCGGCAGGAGCTTACGTCGACAGGCGATTCTACCTGGGAGGGATCCCCCTGTGCCTCGCTGCCATGGCAATCGCGCTCTGGCCTGCGTGGCGCGGCCTCCACGCCGCACTCGGCCTCTTCATTGACTTGCTCCTTGTGCGTGCGCTGTGGTCACGGCTTGGCGCAGACCTGACGAGCCGAGCGGACCCGCCGCGGTCGTGATTCGGATCGCCTACTCGGAGCCTTCGTTGCGGCACTCCACGCAGCTACCCACGCCGTTCAACGTACCGATGCGTCCCTAGCGTCTGTTCGTGGGTGGCCATAGGTCTTTCGAAGCTGTAAAAACAGCTCCTGGGGGCGGGTACGGAAAGCTTGTCGATGTTCCCGTGTTCCGGCAGCCGGACGCTTAGTCGAACGTGTCGCACTGCTTACTGTGTAATCGACCTGTCTACGTTTCGATGTATTCATCGTCACCCCTCCCCCTGTGCCAACGTCGCGTGAGACAGCTCCTTCTCGAAACCTATGTACTAATGGGCGGAGAACGAATTGACGAACATGCCCCAGCTATCCCGAAAAACCGCCTTATTAGCGATGCCTCCACCACATGCGCGACCACTACCGGTAGCCTCGTCGGCCGCACCGCTGGAGACCGTCGCGAAGCGCTCGCGCCGCGTGTTCAGCGCGGCCGAGAAGCTCCGTATCGTGCGTGAGGCGGACGCCTGCCTCGCCAGCGGAGAGCGAGGCACGCTCGGAGCGATGCTCCGCAGGGAGGGCATCTACAGCTCGCTTCTCGGGGCGTGGCGCGTGCAGCTCGGCGCCCACGGTGCAGCGGGCCTCGTTGCCAAGAAGCCCGGTCGCAAACCGAAGCTCACCGAGGCCGAGCGAGTCAACGTCGCACTCGTGAAGCGCAATGCCGAGCTCGAGCGAAAGCTGCACATCGCAAACGTGCTCATAGCTCTCCAAAAAAAAGCGCACGAAATCCTTGGGCTGGCCCTGCCCGAGTTCGACGGCGGCAGCTGATGGACCTCGTGGAGGACTTCGCAGAGCCCGGCGTTTCGGTTGTCGCCGCATGCACCGCGCTCGGGCTCGTGCGCGCCTCGGTTTACCGAGCGACAGAGCCTCCGCGCCCGCCGACTTTCACGGTGCGCGCGCCGAGCCCGCGAAGCCTCGACGACGCTGAGCGACGGGCCATTGTCGACGTCATGCACACTCCCGAGTTCCTCGATCAGCCTCCCATGGAGGTGTACGCAAAACTGCTCAGCCGAGGTGTCTACCTCGCGTCGATTCGCACGATCTATCGAGTGCTCGCGGCCTTCGGCGAGTCGAAGGAACGACGAAACCAGCGGCGCCCAGCGGTGCACGCGAAGCCGTCGCTCACCGCGACCGCACCGAACCAGATATGGACGTGGGCTCTGTTTTTATGAGAAGGGCACGAAGCTCGCCACACTGGAGAAAGGGGTATTCCTTCACGCCTACGTGATTATCGACCTATTCAGCCGTTACGTCGTCGGATGGATGGTTGCGGCGAAGGAATGCAAACACCTCGCCGCGCAGCTTTTCGCGGAGACCGTCGCCCGCCATGGCGTCGACCCTGGCCTCACTGTGCACTCTGACCGCGGGTCCGCGATGAAGAGCGACACCCTCGCGCAACTGCTCGCCACGCTCGGCGCGCAGCGGAGCTTCAGCCGACCTCACGTCTCAGACGACAATCCTTACAGTGAGGCGCAATTCAAGACGCTGAAATACCAACCCGACTACCCCGGGCGCTTCGGCGGACTATTGCACGCACGTGGCTGGCTCGCCCCGTTCTTCGCCTGGCACAACGACGAGCATCAACACTCCGGACTCGCGCTCTTCACGCCCGCCGAAGTCTTCTTCGGACGCGTCGCCGCTGTCCTCGACGTCCGCCAGGCCGCGCTCGATGCGCACTACGCCGAGCACCCCGAGCGCTTCCCAAACGGGCCGCCCCAAGCGGCCCTACCCCCGGCGGAAGTGCACATCAACCCGCTCGAGATCCGCGCCGCCGTGGACGAATCGAATGCGGCTGCCTCCGCGGTTGACGCAACGATAAACCGCCTCGAGTCGAC
>CANMZR010000377.1 GCA_947502375.1 Polyangiaceae bacterium | reverse complement strand
TACTGGTTCTCGTACTGTCGCGCCAGCTCAATCACGGTGCGATGAGCCCCAACCTCGGCCTGAACCTTGACCTTCTCGCACAACGCGGATTCGGAGAGAAGCCGTCCCTTGGACCGGATCTCTTTTAGCTGCTCGTAGCGTCGCTGTTCGCCGACGTTGCCCTCCTCTTCAAAGATGCGTGCGAGCTGAGCTGCGGCAATGGCTGCACGATCCGGATCGGTCGAGTCCTCTGCCACGCCTTGCAGCGCAACTTTCGCCACCTCCGGCTGATTTCTCTGCCGACTTCCGCTCGCCAGGCAGAGCCGTTGATCGTTCGTGGCGACTTGCAGGGCCCCGGCGACGCCCCCGTCCGCCTCGAGCAGCTCGTAGGCCTTGTCGTAATCGTAGTTCGCACAGGCGAGAGTCCAGGCCGGTAGGCCGTTCGCGGACCCGCCACGGGGGCTCGAGCGGCTGGCAAGGCCGGTCACCCGCGCGCCCGATTTCACAGGCGCGCTAGAAAGGCTCCGATCGGCCGCTGCAACATGCGCGCTTTCGCTCGGTTGGCCGGCGGCGCGAATCGGCGTCGTGCTAGCGTTTTCCTGGGTAACGGAGCGCGTGCCTCTTTCGGCGAGCACTCCTTCGGCCAGTACCGTCAACGCGACTGGACTCCGCTGCGAGCTCGCCACGCCAACGCCTCCGGCGAAGCCTGCCGCCAGCGCGGCGGCAACGTAGAGGCTCGTACGTGTCGCGGACCGCCGCGTGCGCCCTCGGCCCAACTCTCCCGCAAGGTTTCCTTCGAGCCGCTCCCACACGCGCTCGACGCGGGTCTCGACAGCATGCTCACGCAGATCCGACGGCTCGCAAGGGCGCTTCATGCAGGCCTCCGTGGCTCGGCATCGAGGCCGCTTCGAGCGTCGACGAAATGGTCATCGATGAATTTCTGGGCACGCGCGATGCGTCGCTTCACCGTCGCCAAGGAACAATCGGCAAGGGCCGCAGCTTCCGCAAGCTCGTGGCCCTCGATGCAGCGCAGCGTCCAGGCGATGCGGTCATCCGCAGGGAGCGTGCGGACGAGCGCGTAAAGTTGGGCTAATTCCGCGCGCACGGCGGGGGAGGCCGTTGGGCTCGCAATCTGCTCGATTTCGATGGGCTGTGCACCACGGGTCTCACGCAGCCCAAGCATCCGTCGAAACTTCTCGCGGCGAAGTCGTGAGCGCATCCCGTGCACCACAATCGAGCCGAGCCAGGTGCGGAAAGCCGCAGGATTTCGAAGCGAGTCAAGCCGCTGCAAGGCTCGCAAGAACGCGTCGTGGACGACGTCTTCCACGTCGGTCGTGGAGCCGGCGATGCGCGCCGCGAGGTTCAGGGCGTAAGGGACGTGGCGGCGGTAGAGCGTTTCGGCCGCGCGCATGTCGCCGCCGGCGGCGAGCGCGACGAGCCCCTCATCGCCAAGTGCGGCGAGGCTCTGTATGGCATGGACCCGTGAGGCGGGGACCAGTGAGGCGGGGGCGTCGCTCTCAATGGCATCCGATGGCGTCGCTTTCGACACCACGAGACGGAGGGGCGCTCGGGCACTCATTGGCTTCGATTCGGTTTCAAAACGACGCTGCGAACCCATTCTTTGCCCTAGAATGAGACTCTCGGGTCAACGGATTCGGCTCACGGTGCCATGGTTTTGCGTCCATTCCTCGTTTTTTCGCTGGTCTGCATGAGTTGCGGGGGCGCGGCCGTGTCATCCGTCGAGATGCCGGCGGTGGGAACCAAGGACGCGGGTGGCGGCTTTTCGGAGCCGAAGTCCGGTGGTTTCGAGTCCGGAACTTCGCAACTTTCAGGGGGGGGCGGCGGCTCGGGGAAACGGCCGCTCGGGCAGGAGTCCGGGGCCCGCCCATTCTACGGTGCGGCCCCTGGTCCAAGGCCCGTTCCAGTTTCCGAGGACGTTGAAGTGCCGCCCGCACCATGAGAACTCGATGACACAAAACCCACGCTCCACCGCTTACCCGGCGGGCAACTCCGAGCTCGACGCGGTCCGAGTGCTCGACCACCTCGTTCAACGCGCGGTGGTGACGGGTGCGAGCGACATTCATCTCGAGCCCAAACGCAAGGGGCTCCGGGTGCGCTTCCGCATCGATGGCGTCATGTGCGAGCAGGGGACCTTGCCGATTGAGCTTGCCCCGACACTCTCCAACCGGGTGAAGGTGCTCGGCCGAATGGACATGACGGTGCGCATGTTGCCTCAGGATGGTCAGTTCAGCCTCGAGCTTGGCGACGGGCGCATCGTCCACTTACGAGCATCCACTTTCCCAGCGATTCATGGGGAAAATCTGGTTATGCGCGTGCTGATGGGCCACCAGCTCATCTCGGTCGAGCGTCTCGGCATGGACGCGGGCGAGCTCGAAGCGGTGCGGCGCTTGGCGACATTGTCGGCGGGGTTGATTGTTGTATGCGGACCGACGGGAAGCGGCAAAACGTCGACGCTGTATTCGGTGTTGCAACAGCTCGACACGGAAAATCTTAGTGTCGTGACGCTCGAGGATCCGATCGAGGTTGAGTTCGCCAGCGTGACCCAAGGACAGACGAACGTGCGGCAGGGCTTCACCTTCGCGAGCGGGCTTCGTTCGATCCTCCGGCAGGATCCGGACGTCATCCTGGTCGGTGAAATGCGCGACGCCGAAACAGCGCAAATCGCGCTACAGGCGAGCTTGACTGGGCACCTTGTGCTCTCGACGCTCCACACCTCGAACACCGTCGAGACCGTGGCGCGCCTGGTGGACCTCGGTGCCGAGCCATGGATCATCGGCAACGCGCTTCAGGCGGTGATAGCCCAGCGGCTGGTGCGCGTGCTCTGCAGCAACTGCAGCGAGGCCTACGAAGTACCGAATGACGTGCCCGTGAGCTTTGACGATCCGCGCGTCGGCCTGGACCGGGGCACGGTGATTCGCCGCTCCCGAGGTTGCGAACGGTGCCATAAAACGGGCTACGTTGGCCGCACGGGGATCTTCGAGGTGCTCGAGATCGATGACGAACTGCGCGAACTCATCAAACAACGCGCGACGTCCAAAAGTTACAAGGAATACGTTCGTGGGCACTCGCTGCGCCGGCTGCGTGAGGTCGGTCTCTTGCGCGTCAAGGCGGGCGTGACCTCGCTCGACGAAGTGCTGCGCGTGACGTGAACTGCACGTTTTTGCTTTCGGCGTCGCGCGCCCTGTCGGGTTCGTCTCGCGTGCCTGAGCAGCTGGTGTAGCCTCGACCGAATGCGAATGCTTTTTCTAAGCCTCCTGGCGCTCGTTCACGTTGTCGCGTGCAACAGCGCTCCGGTGAGCGAGAATCCAACGGCTGCGACCGGGAGCACGAATTCCGTTGCAACGAGCGTCACCGGGGCCGGCGCAGGAGCGGGCCACGGAGGAGCGATGGCCTCGAATTCGGCGTCATCGGCCACGGGGTCGAGCGCCGCTGCGGGCGTGGGCGGCGCCGGCGGGATGCCCACGCCTTTGGCGTTCACCCTGACGAGCAGTGCGATTCAAAATATGGGAATGATCCCGGTCGAGCACACCTGCAAAGGCGCGGACGTGTCGCCGCCACTTGCGTGGACGGGGGTTCCCGACGGATCGAAAAGTTTTGCCATCGTGTTCCGTGATCTCTCGAACAATCTGCTGCACGCCTCGCTCTGGGATGTTCCCGCAGCGGTGACGGCTCTGCCCATGGCGCTGCCGGAGGTCGCACTCCCGCCCGAGCCTGCGGGTGTCAAACAGAGCAAGGGCTACAACGGCATGTATGGCTACCAAGGGCCGTGCCCACCGAATGAGCATTCGTATGCGTTTGTGCTTTACGCCCTCGATGTAGCGCTCTTGCCAAATGTCACCACGACCAGCAAAATAGCGGACATCGTGAGCGTTCTCGAGGCCCATGCCATCGGCACGGCGCAGCTTCAGGCGAGCTTCAAACCCTGACGTCGAGCGCTCGGGAGCAGGGTGGGCCCAGCGGGTCGTCGGCTCTCAGTTGACACAGCAAACGGTGACCGGGTCCGTGGCGGTGGCTTCGCCGGTTGGCGTGCTTGGCACGGACGCGCAGCTTCCACCTTGCGCTGGGCCTGGCGTGAGCAGCACGCTGCGAAGCGTTTTGTAAACCGACGGGACAGGGGGTGGCGTTGGATCGGGATCGAGGTGCACGCATTGGCCGAGTCCGCTCAGTGTCGTCACGTCGGTCGTGCAGGCGTTGTCGGTCGCCAGCGCGAGCTTGCCGGTGCAGGCGACGCCGGTCGGGGCGGCGCAGTCGCAGTCGGTGCAGCTTCGCGTGCTGTTCGCCGCGGTAAAATAGACGCTTCGCTTTTGGTAGGTGCCGACCGGGCAATCGACCTCGCCCGCGTGGGCAATGCAGAGTGCCTGACCGAAGCTCCCCGCTGGTTTTGCCATGCACTGATCGTTGCCGCACCCGCCGCCGATGCTGCCACCTCCGCAGGCGCGAGCCCGTTGCTCCCAGGAGAGCGGAGGTACGTTCGGTAGGCCCGCTGCCTTCGGGAAGCACACGCCGCCGCCTGGCGGGGCGGTGGCCCACTGCGCACTCATCGGATCGGTCATGCTCACGAAACTGATGCAGCTATTGGCTCCAATCGTCAGGGTGCCGCCGCCGCCCTGGCATTGGTCTGCTCCGTAAAGTCGCAGCTGCGCGATGTCGCAGGCGATGCCTTTCGGTGCGCCGCAACTGCACGTGGGGCACGTCGCGCTCGGCGCCAGCAGTCCGTCGAAGCCGTCCACCACCAGGAACGGATAATCGCCGGCACTCGCGCACGTGGGCGCCGCCGTGGCACCGAGGCCTTCGAAGAACGCGACCGGTCCTACCCAGTCCGCAGGTGGCGGTGCGGTGCACACGAAGCCCGCGTCGCAATCGGTGTCCGCGCAGTCGACGGCTCCGTCGTTGTCATCATCGACGCCGTTCGTGCAGCTCTCGCTGCTGGGTTGCCCTCCACCCGCGCCGTTCGCGCCGTTCGCGCCGTTCGCGCCGTTCGCGCCGTTCGCGCCGTTC
>CANMZR010000376.1 GCA_947502375.1 Polyangiaceae bacterium | reverse complement strand
CCCGAGCGGCGCGAGCATGCGCGTCAACACCCCGCCGCCCTTTCCGAGGACGACACCGATGCGAAGGCGGACCACGCGAACTCCAAGTTTTTCAGCGCTTGCCGCCGCCTGTTCCCAGTCCTTGCAGACGTCGGCTAGAAAACCAACCCCCGCCTCCGCGCTTTCCTCCACCACGCCTGAGGTCGATGCGCCGTAATAACCGACGGCGGAAGCATTGATGAGGACCGCGGGGCGATGCGCGTTACGCGAGCGCGACTCTCCCGCGAGCTCGATGGCCTCGACGAGCGAGTTCGTCGCCTGGAGGCGACTCTCCTTGATGGAAAGCTTGACCGAATCCGTCCACCGCTGCGCCACTGGCGTACCGGCAAGATTGATCACCGCGTCCACGAACGACACCTCTTCGTACCAGGGGCCCTTCTTGCCAGGCTCCCAGTAAGCGACGCGACACTCACGCGGAAGGTTCTTTCGGGCCTCCGCGACGTTGCGCGTGAGGACGGTGACGGTGTCACCACGCGCCACCAGCGCACGGACGAGATGAATGCCGACAAAGCCCGTTCCACCTGCCAAGAGGACTCGCATATGACTGAGCGGCTTCTACCGCAGTTCCCGAGCCACTGCGAGTGCCGCCGACCCCGCACAGCGCCGACCCGCCGAAACCCCCCGTAACGCTAACTTTACGCGCCGGAAACGCCGTGCGACGGACGACCGAATGATGCCCGCTCGTGCCCTCGTGTGCAGCTCCATCGCAGGGCTTTTGGCGTGCGGCGGCGCATTGCCTGAAAGCGCAGAGAGTGCACTCGTGGACTTTTCGAGCCGGTGCCTTTCGCTACCGACCTGCGTCGCGGCCGCCCCGAAGCTCGGCCCGCGTGCCGACTGGAATCATTTTTCGTCGAAGCTCATCACGCTTTCCGGCGCCAACCATCGCGGGCGTGACCAGCTCATTCGCGAGGGCAAACCGCAATGGATCATCGCGAAGTTTGCTTACGGGCTCACGGACAAGGACCTCGAGGACGAAGACGTGGACATCTACGTGCTGCGCGGCTGCGCGGGCGCTTGGGAACACCTCGCGACGGCAAAAACCACGGCAGACGAACCCCACCCGACGGTCGCCGGCGTGACAGACAGCGGCGGACGGCTCTACTTCGAACTACCCGCGGCACAGCGGCTCGAAGTCGGACGTCACCGCGTGCGACTCGTCGTTCGCGGTGACCACACGAGCACGGAACTGTTTCTCCAAATCGCAGCGCCGGACACCGCTGTGTTCGTGAGTGACGTCGATGGCACCCTGACGACTTCGGAATTCAAGGAATTCGAAGAACTGCTCGAAGGCGAGTTGCCGTTCGCGCACCCAGGAGCGGCGGCGGCATTGGGCGCACTCGCGGGCCACGGTTATCTCCCCATTTACCTGACCGCTCGACCCGAGTGGCTCACGGAGCGAACCCGTCACTTCATCGGGGCGCGCGGATTTCCTCCGGGCATCGTTCACACGACCACGTCGCTTACGGGCGCCATCGGAGGCTCGGCGGCATCGTTCAAGGTGGATGAGCTGGACGCGCTCGCCGCACAAGGATTTCGGCCAAGCTGGGCCTTTGGCAACAAGCCCTCCGACGGTGACGCCTATGAGCACGCGGGCATTCAGCCTTTGGACCACCGCGTCTTTTACCAGCTCGATGACGCCCACGGTGGCCGCCGAATCGACGCGTATTCCGAGATCGAAAGCGAGCTCAAGAGCGCGCCTGATTGCGAGTGAGTCGCGAGGCTCTGTTTTCAGGCTGAGTCGCGAGGCTCCGTCTTCAGGCTGAGTCAGGCTGAGTCAGGCTGAGTCAGTCGCTTCGACCCCAGCCTCCGGCAACGCCGGTGCGTTTGCGTCGAGCACGATGTCCACGCGGATCCCACGGTGCGGCAGCGCATCACCGAACATGGCCGTGACGACCTCACTCACTTTGCAAGAGCCCGTCGGCGTGATGCGAATGTCTACGTGCAGGGCCACAAGGTCACCCGCGAGCCCGGCCCGCGCCATCAATCCTTGCGCCTCCAGGCCAGCCGGCACGAGCCCAGTCACGTAAGGCCTGACGTTCAGCGTGCGCTTGATGCCTTTCGAGTCGCGAATCACGTTCAACTCGGTCGCCTCCATCGCCGCCCCGCAGCGAGCCGCGATGACCGCCTCGGCATCGCCCTCAAAGACAGAGCGGGCGAACACCACGAGATAGCGCGCGCCGATCACCAATTTACCGATCGAGCCATGGCCGGGGCCAAGGCGTTCGAACGATACGAAACGAAGGCCCGCCGGACTCGCGGCGTTCATGCGGGTCAGCAAGTCCTCGAAGGCTTCCTTCGTGTGCGCGGAGGCAAGGCGCAACTCCACGTACTCACCGAGGCTCGCAATGCCAAGCGAAAGGGCGGGCGTGAACACCATCTGCGGCTTGGGGTTGAAGCCGCCGCCGTAGACGACACTTTCACCGCAACGCTTCAAAATTCGAGGAAATTCCCGCACGAGATCGAGATGTCCAAGCAACGCCGATGCGCCGACCTTCTCGAACCGCAAGCGCACGCGGTGCCCGACCCCGGGATCCCCGACGACCGGTTGCTGCCGTTCGCGCTTCTTTCGTTCGACCGGCACCAGGTTGGGCGTCTCCGCCCCGAGCTTGCGCAAATGGATGAGCCGTTCGCCGCGCATGGCGGTCATGTCGCACGCGACGCCGCAGTCGTAGCAGACGAGTTTCTGCTGGTCGGCATTCGCCTCTTCGAGATTCGTGTGATGAATGAACGCACCGGCGACCTTGCCACACGGCGGGCTCAATCGATCTTGAAGGGCCTTTCGGTACTCGCGAGCCAGAAATCCATCCTCGAGGCCCACGTCGATATGGCTCCACGGAAGACGCGATGAAACCGGGAGGGTTCCCAGGTAAACGTGCGACTCGATGTTGAAGTGATGGAGAGCTTCTTCCCACAGCTCGAGCCGGACCTGCTCCTCCCAGGAGTCGAAGCGAGCCCCATTGCGCCAGGCACGCTCGACGACATCCGACAAGCGACGATCGCCGCGGGCGAGCACGCCTTCGAGCACGCTGCCGTGCGGATCGTGGGTGCGAAGCTTCACCGCTCGGTGAGTGCGTACGGTGTCCTTCAAGAGCGCATGCTTGCGTTCGATCTCAGCGAGCGTGTCCATGGCGGCCCACTGAAACGGCGTGTGCGGCTTCGGGACATGCGTGGAAACACTGACCGTGACTTCGGCGCGTTTGGTGATCGAGCGACCGATATTCGAGGTGCGCACACCGGTGTCCACGATGCCGCGAACGTCCTCATCCTGTTCGGTCGGCAACCCGATCATGAAGTAGAGCTTCATACGGTCCCAACCGCGCGTGAAAACACGCTCAGCCGTCTCCATCAACTGGGCATCGGTGACGTTCTTGTTCACCACGTCCCGCATTCGCTGCGTCCCCGCCTCGGGAGCGAAAGTGAGTCCACCGGCTCGCACGCGACGCAGTTCATCGAGCAACTCGGGTGCGAGCCCATACGCACGCAAGGACGCGACGCTGAGGCTGACGCGGTCGGCCGCGAGCTCGGGTCCCAGCTGCTTTATCAGCGGATAGATGTAAGAGACGTCGGCCGTCGAGAGAGCGGAGAGGGCCACCTCGTCGTTGCCGCTATTTTTGACCGCGCGTCGAACGGTCTCCATCACCTGAATGGGGTCGCGTTCCTGAACGGGGCGGTAGATCATACCCGCCTGACAGAAGCGGCACCCCTCGGTGCAGCCGCGCGTGATCTCGATCGAGGTGCGCTCGAAGATCGCTTCTGGACCACCGGTCGGTCCATCATCCGGGAACGGATACTGATTGATATCCACCATCGTGCGCTTGATGGGGAACGGTAGCGTCTGGTCCGCGGGCTCCTCCACAACCTGAAGCCCGTTCGCAGGCTCGACGGCCACATGGTAGAGCGAAGGCACGTAAATTCCGCCTAGCAATGCCAATTGGCGCAGGCGTTCCGCTCTCGGAACCCCCTCCCGGCGAAGGCGCGTCCACAGCAGAGCGAGGTCCGTCAGCTTCGCCTCACCGTCACCTATCACGATGGCATCGAGGAACGCCGCCATCGGTTCGGGATGGGTCGCCGAAGGGCCGCCGGCGACGACGAGCGGACAGGCGTCATCCCGATCGCACGAGCGCAGCGGGATCCCCCCGAGGTCGAGCATGGTGAGGACGTTCGAGAAAGTAAGCTCGAATTGCAGCGAAAAACCGACGACATCGAACTCGCAGAGCGGGCGGTAGCTCTCGAGCGACACGAGCGGCAGCGAGCGCTCCCGTAGCTGGGCCTCCATGTCGATCCACGGACAATAAGCGCGCTCGGCCAGCGTTCTAGGGTCGTCGTTGAGGATCTTGTAAAGGATCTTGTAGCCTAGGTGGCTCATCCCGATGTCGTAGACGTCGGGGAATGCCAGGCAGACGCGCGCTTCGACGTCCTCCCAAACTTTGACGGCGCACCCGACTTCACCACCGGCATAGCGCGCCGGCTTCTCGACTTTTGCCAGAAACGACGCGTAAGGATGGTCACGCAGTGGAGCATTCATTTCGGACGCATGGATAACACGGAACACCCGCACCTGGCACGCTGCTGACAGCCGCTGACAAAGCAATTCGAGACCCGAATCAGCTCGCCCGGCGCAAACCCTTTGCTAAGGTTGCCGCCAACGATGGCGCCGCTGTTTGAACTGGTGACGCACCTCGTCCCGCGTGGCGATCAACCCCGGGCCATCGCGGCACTTTCCGAAGGTCTGGACGCAGGCGAGCGCTTTCAGGTGCTGCTCGGCGTGACGGGCAGCGGCAAGACGTTCACGGCGGCCCAAGCCATCGCTCATGTCGGGCGTCCGGCCCTCGTTCTCGCCCCCAACAAGACCCTGGCCGCGCAGCTCTACGGCGAGCTACGCGACCTTTTCCCCAACAACGCCGTTCACTATTTCGTCAGCTACTACGACTACTACCAGCCGGAAGCGTACCTTCCGACAACG
>CANMZR010000375.1 GCA_947502375.1 Polyangiaceae bacterium | reverse complement strand
GGCGAAGGCGGGCGCCGCCGCACCAGTGGCTCGAAATCAAGCACCACAAAAACGGAAAGGACTCCTACCTCGAGTTCGCTGGCGACCCCGCGAAGGCGATCTTCGGAAAGACCCCCGCGAGTGCCAAGGGCACGGACCCCGGCCAGTCCCCCAAAGATTTACAGCCGCTGCTCAACGCACTTTTCGAGACGCTCGAAGGCACCTCGGTGCAGGCCCTCTTTCGGCCGGTGCTCGATGCCGTGCAGCAGGTCGTGGAGGTGTGGGGGAAGCTCGAGGACACGATGAAGGGTCTGCAGGCGTTTCTCGCGCCGCAGAAGGCCAAGCCGCACCTTGCACTGACGGCCGGCCCCGGTGGGGTCACCATCGCGACCAATGGCGCAGTAAGCGAAGTCGGGCATTCGGTCACGGTTATCGCGGCGGGTAGCATGACGGAGGTCAACGAAAAAAAGTTTATCCCGCTCGTCGAAGACATCATCCACGGTGTCGAAAAAGCGAACGAGAAGCTGGCGCACTACCTCTGGCAGAACCCCTACGAAGCCGCGCTCGTGCCCCCGGGGGCCGGCACGTTGAACCTCATCTCGAGCGGCACCGTGAATGTCGTGGCTAAGGACGCCGTGCGCGTGCTCTCGAGCGCTGACGTTAGCGTGATCGCCGACAACGTCACACTTCAAGCTGCCGGCGCTATCGAGCTCTGCGCTCATGCGGGTACGTTCCTAGCGACGGGGGCGGCTATTCAACTCGGCAGTGTGGAAGCCGGCAAGGGGAAGGGTGCGAAACTGAAGGAGGCCACAAAGGGCATCGATGTCAGTGCCACCGAAAAAGTCGGGGTCCACACGGAAAAAGTTGGACTGTGGCTCGCAGAGAAAGGGCTGCGGGTGGCGCTCGGCTCGCGTAATGCAGGTAAACTGCTGGACGAGACGAAGGTGCATCTCGCCGTCACGCCCGAAAAGGCGACGCTCGGCGACGCGAACGACCACCTCGTGCTAGGCGACGGTCAGGTGACCCTGAAGGCTAAGACCAAGTTGACCCTGAACGTAAACAACAAGTGTGATCTCGAGGCCACCGGCGGCTCGGTCAAAATCAACGGTACACTCGACGTCTGTGGGGTGCTTAAGGTCTCGGGGGTGCCGGTTCCCGCAATGCCTGAGATCACCCTCGCCATCGATGCGGCCGCCGCCGCGGCGGTGGCGGTGATGCAGGCTAAACTTTCCGCCCTGACGTTGTCCGTGACCACACTGCAGCAGGCCATCACAACAGCGAATGCCGCCATTGAAAAGGTACGGACCGAGTTCGTGCCATTGCTGGTCGCCGCCGGCCAGGCTAGTGCACTCCAAGCGACCGAGGAGGTGCGAGACGCGCTCATCGAGCAGCAGCGCAGGCTCGAAGCGAAGCTCACGCGAGTCGAAGCGGAGCTGCGCGGCGCCGGACGCGCGGACCTCATCAAACAGGCTTTGAGTAGACTGTAAGGCAGGTCTTGATGAAACTTTTTTTAACCCGAACGTTGGGTAACTGCCATGCGTAATGTCACCGCGCGTATCTTCTCTGACGAGTTTTCTTGCGACGGCATCGAGGTCATTCGGGTCGTCGGACGCGAACAGATTTCGAGGCCTTATGAGTTCGAGGTGGACCTCGTGTTGCGAGACGCCAACGCCTCGGTCGCCGCCCAGATGTTGGGCTCCTCGGCGGAGCTCGGGTTCAGCGTGGAGGGCGCGGTCGAGCGCGTCTTTCAAGGCATGATTTCTTGGGTTCGCGAGAGCCTGGACCCCGTCTCGGCGCTACGCACCTGTCGAGTGCGGCTCGTGCCGATTTTGAATCGTCTGGCGCAGGTTTCGCTGCAGGCCGTATTCACTGGGAGTATCCCCAAGATTGTGGCCGAAAAGCTCAGCGCGTGTGAAATCGCTTACGAGCTGCGTCTGAGCGGTACGTACCCTGATCGGGACTATGTGGCGCAGTTCGCGGAGACCGACCTGGCCTTCGTGTGCCGCCTTTGTGAGCACCTTGGAATCAGTTACTTTTTCGAAGGGGACTCGGGCGCGGAGCGTGTGATCTTCACGGACGATAACCGGTTCGGCGAAGGACCGACGCCGCTCGTGATCCCCTTTCGAATGCGCGGCGAAACCATGGACGTTTACAAGCTCGACGTGGCGCTGACGCTCACGCCCTCGCTCTACGTGGTGACCGATTACAACTATCGCAGTCCCCAGGTGTCGATCGTTGGACGCGCCGAGAATCCGGAGGGAACCGGCGGCGGCATCGTCGAGTACGGTGTCCACACCAAAACACCCGAGGAAGCTGACACCCTCGCACGTTTGCGGGGCGAAGAACTGGAGTGCCGTCGCGAACAACTGCTCGGCGAAAGCGACCGAGTCGAGCTAGGCGCGGGCGTTGCATTCACCTTGCAAGACCTCCCCTTCCTCGTGGAGCCAAGTCTCCTCGTCACCGCTGTCGAGCATCGCATCGAGCAGGCTGCGATGGGGGCGGCGGATGGGGCGCTCGCTTACTCGAATCAGTTTCGCGCCATCTCGTCGAAAAAGCCCTATCGGCCGGAACGGTTGACGCCCGTGCCAAAGATAGCGGGCTTTCGAGGGGGCATCGTCGTCGCGCAGAGGGGCACGGACGGGACCAGCCCTTGGCTCGACGAAGTCGGTCGCTACCACATCCAGCTTTTCTTCGACACGCTGGAGACCGGTGGGGCCGAACCCGCGGCCCGTGCCATGCGCATGATCCAGGCACACGCCGGAGCGGATTATGGGATGCACTTTCCACTGCGGCCTGGTACCGAGGTGATGGTCGGGTTCGTCAATGGAGACATCGACCGACCTGTCATCGTCGGTGCGGTGCCAAATCCTCTCACACTCTCACCAGTCACGGCCGAGGCGGCGCTGCACAGTCGCATTCGCACGGCCTCGGGTGTCACCGTGGAGTTCGAAGACGGGTTCTAAACGAAGTCCTAGCGCTCGCTACCAGGTTGCCACGAAGTCGACGCCCCAGGGACTGGCAGCTACCGCTACGCTGCCGGCGTTCGTGTTTGTGAAGGAGTACCCAATCAGTCCGCCGCCGCCGACCGCTACGATGGCGCCGCCGACAGCGAGGCCCAGCATGATTGTGCCGTCTCGTTCTATACTCTCCGCCAGGGAGTCGCAGCGGGCGGAATCCACGCAAACTCCTTGCGGGCCCTTCCGCTCGGCGGCGAGTGCCGCTATTGTGCTCTTCTTGCCTTGCCACGGGATGAGCGCTGACAGTGCTGCAGCCACACCTGTGCCAGCGATGACGAATCCTGCCGTGCGAAAGCCGGAACCGTTGGAGGCGGTCTTCGGGGGAACGGTATTTGTCGGCTGCGGAGCCTCGGTCAGCGCGGCTGGCTTCGGGGGAATGGTATTTGTTGGTTGCGGAGCCTCGGTCAGGGCGGTTGGCGCTGTGGCAACACCCGCTGCGTCCAAAATGGAAACGACCTCGATCCGCACGAGGGCACCGCACCCGTCCGGCGGTTCCAGGTCGGCGTTCGTGGCCCCGAGGCACAAGTCCGCATCGCCGGCCTTGTTCAGGGTGTCGTGAAGCGCACCGGACGTGCCCCCGACGGCTGCCATTCCCCCTACTTGAACGCCACCGCCAACGACTGCTTTTGCCCCCGCAAAAAATTCGAACGCCCCGGCGATCATCGCACTGACGATGTGAGTCGCGCCCGTGCAGTCACCATTAAGTTCGGTCATACGAACCTGTTGGCGGTTCGACTCGTAACGTCCGACGAGCGACATCGAAACGTTGAGCTGTCCGGCGCGCTTCAACTGAGCCTCAAAGTTGACGGCGTACGCAGGGAGTTTTGCGTACAGCTCAGCTTCGTCATGGATGGTCTCGCCTTCGCTTTGCATCGTGGTCGCCGTGTACAAGTAACGCCCAGGCGCACGGCATTGGTTGAGCACCTCCATGTCGCGCCCCGCGTAACGAACAACCACGACGCCGTGCTTCGCCCGCGCCTCGAGAGACAGGCGCTCCGACGAGGGCCATTCCACAATGAGGGGTTTTTTGGCGCTCTGAGTGATGCCCACTTTTCCCTGCCCGGGTACGGCATAAGTGGGCGTCTCCAACAGCTTTGCAGCAGGTAGCGCCCCGCACGCGACCGACGCGCTGAGAGCGACAGCCATGGCGGTCCATCGGCACCCTGACCTAAAATCCAGCAGTCGACGCCCGCCGAGGGCACATCCCGAGGCCACAGCGAGGGCCATGCAACGCCATTTTTGCGTTCGCGTCGCGCCGCCGTTGGCAAGCAGGGGCTTGAAGGACTTTGTAGGCATATCTCGCTCTACCTTATGGATCCGAAGTCTCGAGCTTGAGACTTATGACGCTCGGCAGACCCGTGAACCTAGCGGTCCATGACCGGTAAGGCAAGAAGGGAGCGGACGGGGAGAGTAGTCCAAAGCGTCCGCGTCGCCCCGAAGACCTTCCGTGAGCAGCCGTGAGCGGATGAAGCCGCAAAAAGCGTGCATCTACCGGGCGCCGTCCTTCGGGCTCATGCCCTCATGCCCTCATGCTTCGTCCATTGACTGCACAGTGTAAACGACCTTAGCGTTAAGACTGGTAATCAAGACACTTCGGAACACTGCCTAGGAGGCACGCTCATGATCAGAGCCCTTCGTTTCAAAACACTCGCATGTGCCAGCGCACTGTCGCTAGCCTCCGGCGTTGGCTGCTCGTCCACCTCGTCAACCTCGTCTACGGAGCCGGCCCCATCGACCGCGGCGTTGAAGCTCACCCCATCCAGCGGACAGTCTGACTATGCAGCAGCCGCTGCGACCTGACTCCTCAATTCATACTCAATGGGGCTGAGATAGCCAAGGTGAGAATGCCGACGAGTTGTATTGTAAAACTCGTCAATGTGCTCGCCGATGATCATGGTCGCCTCGTCACGAGATTCGTAGATGCGGTCAGCGCCAAGCTCGGTCTTCAGAGTGCTGAAGAAGCTCTCGGCGACAGCGTTGTCCCAGCAGTCGCCTTTCCGGCTCATGCTC
>CANMZR010000374.1 GCA_947502375.1 Polyangiaceae bacterium | reverse complement strand
GATGCCGCTCCGACCGAGGACGAGCTGGCCATCGCGCTCCTACTGCAGCAGATCTGGTATGCCGCACTGGTCGGCTGGTCCGCCAAGCTGCATGGTCTCCCTCGGGTCACCGAGCAAGTCGGCCTCGCGGCAAAACTGTTGCTCGCCGGACTCGAAGCGATTCGAACCCGCGAGCCTGCGGCGGGTGTGGGCCGCACACAGGCGGGTCGGGGTACGAAAACAAAAGATTGACCGGCCAAGCCGCGCAGAAAAGAGCCGAGGGTTATGCGCGTAACTCTGCCGGGGCCTGAACCAACTCGATGAGCACGCCCTCTCCACCCACGGGTGACTGCTCGTCACCCTTCGGATGAATGAAGCAAACATCGTGACCCGAGGCTCCCCTTCGAATGCCGCCGGGTGCGAACCGCACGCCTCGCTCCATGAGCCACGCCACGGCCGCCGGTAGTTCATCCACCCACAAGCCAATGTGATTGAGTGCCGGTTCATGAACCCGCGGGCGGGCGTCGGGATCGATGGGCTGCATGAGGTCGATCTCGACCCTGGCGTTGCCTTCGCCGCACACGGCCAAGAGCTCATCCACGTTTTCACGTTCGCTCCGGTAGGCGCCGGTCAGCTCGAGGCCGAGCAGCTCGATCCAAAGTGCGACGAGGCGCGTACGATCGCGCGCCCCAATAGCGACCTGTTGGAGCCCAAGGATTTTAAAGGGCCGCGAACTCAATGGCTCAGATCCGTGGTCCCGCTGCCAACACGGCCGGCGTCGTGCCGTCCTCGTACTTCTTGAAGTTCGTCTTGAAGAGGTTCGCTAGCTTCAACGCCGAAGCATCGTAGGCGCCCTTGACCGCCCAGGTGTTTCGCGGGCTCAAGATCTCGCTCGGCACGCCGGTCACGCTCGTCGGGATCTGAAGCCCGAAGAGCGCGTCTTCGGTGGTCACCGCGTTCGCGAGCTCCCCGTTGTGAATGGCGTCGATGATGGCTCGCGTGTATTTGAGTTTCATTCGAGAGCCGACCCCGTAACCGCCGCCCGACCAACCCGTGTTGACGAGCCACGCATTCGCCTTGTGCTTCTTCATCTTGTCGGCGAGAAGCTCGGCATATTTCTGCGGATGCCAGACGAGGAAAGGCCCGCTAAAGCACGGCGAGAAGGTCGCTTCGGGATCTTTCACGCCAACCTCGGTACCCGCGACCTTCGCGGTATAGCCGCTGATGAAGTGGTACATCGCCTGCTCGGGCGTCAGCCGGCTCACCGGCGGAAGCACGCCAAAAGCGTCGCAGGTGAGAAAGATGATGTTGTCCGGGTGGGTGCCGACGCAGGGGATCTTCGCGTTCGGGATGTATTCGATCGGGTACGAGCCGCGCGTGTTGTCGGTGATGCTGGTGTTCGTGTAGTCCACCCGTCGCGAATGCTCGTTGTAGACGACGTTCTCCAACACCGAGCCGAAGCGGATCGCCCGAAAGATATCCGGCTCCGCATCCTCGGTGAGATTGATCATCTTCGCGTAACAGCCACCTTCGATATTGAAGATGCCGTCATCGGTCCAGCAGTGCTCGTCATCACCGATGAGCTTGCGTTTCGGATCGGCCGAGAGAGTCGTCTTTCCAGTACCTGATAGGCCAAAGAGGATGGACGTATCGCCCTTCTCCCCTTCTGTCGCCGAGCAGTGCATCGAGAGCACGCCCTGCTTTGGCATCAGGTAGTGCATGATCGTGAAGACGCCCTTCTTCATCTCGCCCGCGTACTGCGTGCCGAGAATGACGAACTCACGCGCCGCAAAGTTCACGTCGATGGTCGTCGTGCTGGTCATCCCAGTCGTGTAACGGTTCGCTGGGAACGCACCGCCGTTGAAGATGACGTAGTCGGGCGACCCGAAGTCTGCGAGTTGCTCCTCGGTCGGGCGTATCAGCATGTTCTGCATGAACAGCGCGTGGTAGGCCCGCGCGCAGACGATGCGAATTTTGATGCGATACTGCGGGTCCCAGCCGGCGTAGCCATCCACGCAGTAGAGAAAATCACGCGTGTTCAGATAATCGATCGCGCGTTCGCGGTTGATCTGAAACGTGTGCTCGTCGAGCTTGATGTTGACGTTGCCCCACCAGACATTCTGGCTCGACGAAGGCTCGTCGACGACCCGCTTATCCTTTGGGCTGCGACCCGTCTTCTCGCCCGAAAGCGCAACGAGTGCGCCGGTCGCGCTGATGGCGCTGCCTTTCTCGTGGCGCAGCGCGAGCTCATATAAAACGGCCGGCGCGGCGTTACGGATGATCTCGGTGACGTTGATCCCGTGCTCTTTCAAACTGAACTCGGCCACGTAAGTACCCTCGCTTTCGGATTGTGACTTTGAACGAATTCACCAGGATTGCAAGACTGCCGACGCCTACCGAACACCGGGGCCCGTTCAACGCACGACGTCGGAGGACCGCTCACCGGTAGCGCGGCCTGCCGGCAGGCCTTTTTTCGTCAATCCGGCTTCGTTGGCCGGAGACGCCCCACCGCGCGTTTGCGGCGGCGCAACTGGACGAGCTCCACGGTGAGCGCAAATCCCATCGCGAAGTAGACATAGCCTTTACTCACCGATTGCCCGAAGCCCTCGGCGACGAGCAGCACGCCGATGAGCAACAAGAACGAGAGTGCCAAGACCTGCATCGACGGGTTCTTCGTAACGAACTCGCCGACCGTACTGGCAAAAAGCATCATCACCAGAACCGCGATGATCATCGCCGTCGACATCACCCACAGCTCATTCGCAATTCCGACAGCGGTGATCACCGAGTCGAGCGAAAACACGATATCGACGACCATGATCTGCAGAACGGTACCGAGAAAGCCTCGGCCGCCCTGCGTCGAAGCCTCGCGTTGTTCCGCCGCGGAGTGCTCGACCTTTTCGAATATCTCGTGACTGCTCTTGTAGACGAGAAACATCCCGCCGACGATCAAGATGAGGTCCCTCCCACTGAACGGGTGCCCGAAGGCCTCGAAGAATGGCTGCTTCAGCCGCATCAGGGAGGACAAGGTGAGCAACAGCAAGAGCCGTGAGATGAGAGCCGCACCGAGACCGAACCGGTACGCCAGTTTTCGCGAAGCTGCCGGCAGCCGCTCCACCATGATCGCGATGAAGACGATGTTGTCGATCCCGAGAATGATCTCAAGACCGGTAAGTGCCGAGAGACTCAGCAAGACGGCGGCTATTCCAGGATCGACGGCCATGACGTTTTCGATAGCTTGGAAGGGTCAATGCGCGCGGAATGCCGCACTCGCATGAGCGCGCAATGCGGCGTCGGTGAGCAGTTCGGCGCCGGTTCGTGCCAGCGCCTTCGCGGCGGTCAACATGCTCTCAAGCCCCCGCTCGCTCACGGCGCATTCCGCAAACTTTCGCTGATGGCAAAGCGCCTCCCCTTGCTCGCAGATGCCGATCCACGGGTGGATGGAAGGCACCGTGTAAGACACGTCACCCATGTCGGTGCTGCCCGTCCCTACCGCGGGGTCGGTCATCACGGACGGACGACCCAGCGCAGCGAAATGGGTCGCGAAGCGCTCGGCCATCGGCCCATTGTTGCGCATGTTTCGGTAGCCTTGGTGCGAGACGATCGCCACCTCGACATCGGAAGCCATGGCAGCGGCGCGCGCGCACCGCTCGACGACGGCGCGGACTCGGTCCAGTTCCTTCACGTCAAACGAACGCACGCTGAACTGGCATACAGCACGTTCGGGGATAATGTTGACGGCCTCGCCACCGTGTTTGATGAAGCCGTGAACGCGCACGCCATCGCGGAAGTGAACCCGCTGCCCGTCGACCAAGCGAAAGGTATCCATGCACGCCGTGAGCGCGCTCGCCCCTTCATGCGGGGCAATCGCTGCGTGCGCTGGGCGCCCCAGAAAGGTGAATTCGAGCCAGGACGTCGCGAGCGTCGGATGGGCTACGAGATCGCGGTCGAACGGATGAAACATCATCGCCGCGTCAACGTCCACGAACGCGCCCGCTTCAATGAGACGAATTTTACCACCGCCAGCTTCTTCGGCCGGCGTACCGACAAGACTCACGGAGCCCCCAAGCTCGGTCGCAACCGACGCCAAGGCGAGGAACGCACCAACCGCTCCGGCCGCAATCAAGTTGTGTCCGCATGCGTGGCCTAGCTCGGGAAGCGCATCGTATTCAGCGAGCACCGCAACATGCGGGCCGGCCACGCCAACACGCGCCCGGAGCGCCGTCGCGAGACCACCGAAGGGCCGCTCTGCTGGGTGTCCGCTGCGTTGGCAGAGCTCGACTATCCATTGACTCGCGCGGTACTCGTTGAAGGCGAGTTCCGGGGCCCCGTGAATGTGCCGCGCAAGCTCAAAAAGCTCGCTTTTTTTAGAATCAATGACCTCATCGAGGCGTTGACAAAGTTGATTCGCAATCATCTTTTTTGAAGTGTCTGAACGACCCTATTGGGCTTACTAAGCGCCTTGCCGATGCAAGCGCACGTAGAGCACCGCAACGACGAGCACGACCACCAAAAGCAGGACGACGCCCACCGCCAATGCGATCTGCAGCCCCCGCCCCTCGGAATCCTCTTGCGCCAGCGGCGCCGGCGGCGCGTCGGGCCGCGCCCCCCTCACCAAGGCCGCGTCCTGACCCCACGGATTGACGAGTTGAGCGCCGCCATCACCCGCGCTTGCCGCCGTCGACGAAGGTCCTACCGACCCAACGCCCGCGGGCACGGCCGGAGCTTGAAAGCTCGGGCCTTTCTGCGCCACTTCGGATGACGCATTGCGCCTCAGTGCCTCCTCGATCGCAGCCGACACGTCCAAGGCTCCAGCATCGAGCATCAGCGTCGCACTCACGCCGTCATCTTGGTCATCTTGGTCGTCCTCGAACCGCGGACTCGGCGCCGCACCCGCGAACGGCACCACGGGTGGTGCCTGATGCACTGGCGTTCTCGGCATCGGCATCGGCGTCGGTATCGGCAGAGCCGCCCGAGCATTCGGAGGCGGTATCGGCAGAGCCGCCCGAGCATTCGGAGGCGGTATCGGCAGAGCCGCCCGAGCATT
>CANMZR010000373.1 GCA_947502375.1 Polyangiaceae bacterium | reverse complement strand
GAGGACGTGGCTCTCCGAGAGCGATGGCGGATGATTCCACAGTGAATCGCCGCCTGCCGCTGCTCGGCGCGCTCGTCCTCGGCGCGATGGGGGGCCGGCCGAGGTAGCTGCCGTTCTCGAACCATCAGCCCGATAACGCGACGCTAGCCGAGTCGCCGTCACGATGCGCCTCGTCGCGATGCGGCTCGTCACGAGTCGCCGTCATGATGCGGCTCGTGCGCTCAGGGAGACCTGTCACGGAAGCGGCGCCGCGGGTGATGCACGTCGGCGCGCAACGCCGAGCACCCCGAGCAGGAGAACCCCGCCGAGAAAGCCGACCGGACCCGCCCCGTTCGTTCCAGGGCGAGCGACGCTGCATGCGTAGCCGCCTTGGGCGCCAAAGGTTCCGCCTGCGCCACGGCCGGCGAGCGGATCGATGGCCACGCACGCACCACCGGCACAGGAACCCGGTGCCCCTTCGGCCGCGCTGCACGCCGTGAGGTCCGGGAACACGGGATTCACGCAATTGCCCGTCTGGTAGTCGCAAACGCCCGCGCCATGGCAACCGTCCTCGGCCGCGCAGGATTTTGCTTTGCCCCCCACGCACGTGTTGCCGATGCACGTATCGGTCTCGGTGCACGGGTTGCCGTCCGTGCACGTCGCCCCCTCGGCGACCACGGTGTAGACGCAGGTCCCTTCGGCCGAGCACGCCGCGGTCTGGCAACCCGTGGCGGGCGCCGCGCAGGACGCGGGACTGCAGACCGAGGTGCAGAAGTCCCCGAAGTGGTTTTCTGCACACTTGTTGCAGAACGCACCACCGTAGTTTGCATCGCACTTGCACGTCCCGGCAAGCTCGGCGACGCCGTGCCCACTGCAGGTCGTCGCGTCGGAATATTGGCAGATAAGTCCGGCAAATCCTGCCTTGCAGGTGCACCCTTTGTCGCTCTGGCAGAAGCCGTTCGTCGAGCAATTGGTCGCATTGCCCACCATGCAGGTGCCTTGGAAGCAAGCGTCCTCGACGGTGCAGAGATCGCCGTCTTCGCACACCGCCGCATCGGCAAGCGCCATGCACTCGCCATCCTTGGTGCTGCCCTTGGCTTTGCTGCAAGCGTGGCAATCGTTGGGGGCGTTCCCTCCGCAAGCTTCATTGCAGCAAACCCCATCGACGCAGAACCCCGCCTCGCAATCGGCAGCCGCCGTGCAGGTGGTCCCGTTACCGAGTGCGCTCGCGCAAAATCCGGACGCCTTGCAAAGCTTCGCAGTGGCGCCGCAGGCGTGGTTCCCGCTGGCGCCGAAACTTGCGTCACACACGACGCAACTGCCCGCCGTCGCACCGGACGTACTGCAAACCGGAAAGCCTGGCGACTCACAATCGCCGTCGTTTTTGCAGCTCGGGACGCATTTTCCGGCGTTATTCGAAACGTCACAGCCTTCACCCGCCGCGCACTTCGACGCGTCATCGAGCGCACACGCGCCGCACACGAAGAAACCGATGTTGCAGACCGAGGCTGCCGCATTCTTGCAGTCAACGTTCGTCAAACAGCACGACGACAGTGGATCAGCCGCATGATCCGTGACGACGAATCCGAGGACTTGCTGCCGTGACACCGGCGCCAGCTGTGGCGACGCCTCATGGCCAGTGGAGGCTGTGAAGCCCGCGTAAAAGGTCGGACCAAGCTCGGTCGCGAGATCGACCTTGGTCGTCACCAAGAGCGGCAGACTCGGCTTCGAAAACGAAGTGGACAGGTAGACGGCGAGCTCGTGTGTGGCACTCAGGTAATCGAGCCACACGTGGACCGAAGCGGCGGCTTTCATGTCGAAGGGGGCGGTGTTGACGGGCAGGCCCTTGTTGCTGAGGTCGTCGTGATCGACCCTCCCGCGGGTGAGACCCACGTGGTTGCCGTCAGGGTCGTAGGAGCCGCTCGCCCGGGTATCGAACTCCACCGCGATAGCCGGGGTAAGACCATCGTAACCGAGGAATTTACCGGCATCCGAGTCAATGGAGGTCTGAAGCGCCTGTGCTCCCGCCGGCGCCGCCTGCATCACGAATGCGATCCCCTCGCCGCCGCCATTCGCATGGCCGGAGAACTTGAGTTCGAAGGCTGCGTGAATATTCGACCCGCTGCTCAGCGTGGTGTTCACGAACACCGAGCCGTTCTTCGAGGACTCGGCCTTCGTGAGTTCGAGGCCCGTTCCGTCGATGGCAGCGCTCCCGTTCAACGTCATGTTCGGAAGCGTTGGGCCACCGAAGTAACAAAAATCAACAGTGCCGAGCGCCTGCTCGACGGTGGCCACGCGCTCGAGTCCGACGGGCTCGGGGCGAGGCTGGCAGCTCGAACCGAGGCTCGCGCAGACCGCCCCTCCAAGGAGCAACGAAGAGAGGATGTTCTTCATGGAGTTCTTTCACTTCTTCTCGAGTACGAGGAACTGAACGCGACCGTTTTTTTGCGGACCCTCGGGCCTGCTGTTGCCGGCAACCGGCAGCTCGTCTCCGTAGCCCTTCGCAACCAGGCGAGCGGCCGGGACCCCGCGCTTCACGAGCGCCCTGAGCACCGCCCCAGCACGCTCCTGCGAGAGCACCTTGCTGATCCGCGGATTCACCTCGTTGTCGGTGTGATACTGCGCCTCCACCTTCACGAGCTCGGGGTGGTTCTTCAGCAGCGTCGCCACGGCATCGATGGCGGCGTCACTCGTCGCGGTGAGGGCCATGGTGCCAACTTCGAACCCAATCCCGAGCGCGGCATGATCGAGCCGTTTGGAAACCGAACAGCCAGGCGCTGCGGGCTTCGTCGGATCCGCACCGGCCTCTGGCGGGCAAGCCGCCGCCTCGTCCCGCACGCCATCACCATCACCGTAAGCGTCGGGCTCGACCGCGAGTGGGCAGCCGTTCGTCTTTGGCGCGGCCGTCACGACACCGACCGTGGTCGCGCACGCATCGATCGCATCGGGCACGCCGTCGCCGTCGCCATCCAAGAGCAGAGCCAAGACCGGGCACCCGTTCGTCTTTGGCTCGGCCGTCACGATACCGACCGTGGTCGGGCAGGCATCGAGCGCATTGGGCACGCCGTCGCTGTCGCCATCCAAGACCAGAGCCAGGACCGGGCACCCGTTCGTTTTGGGGTCGTCAGTCGCTACACCCGCCCGCTCGGGGCAAGCATCGTTCGCATCGAGAACGCGATCACCGTCCCCGTCGATGGGCGGCGCATTCTTCGCGACCTCGATTGCGGGGGCCCAGGTAAAACTCAGCATTCCACGCACAAGAGGGCTACCCAGGCCGGCCGAAAGTGCGGTCCCGGCACCGACGCCGACCGTGAACTCCTCGAGAAAATGATAGCGGCCGCCGACCAGCACATCGAGGTTCGTGGAGCGCGCATCGGGGGCATTGAACGAGACGGTGCCGAGCACCTCAGGCCCAACCTGAAACTCGCGCTTCGAGCCGAGCAGCGCTGCCACGCCGGCCGAATACGTGAGACGCGAGCCCTGGTTGACGCCGAGCAATTCTCGGTCTTCTCGGAATTCCGGGCCCACCGCAACGGCATAGCGGAGCCGGTTCAGGGCCTCGCCATTCGCGACCGCGTGAACCCAACCACGAAGGCCGGCATCGCTCGCGTAATCGCCCGTGGTCGGCAAGAAAACGTAGCCGCCCACGCCCACGTGAACGAGCCCACGTGGCTCGCTCCAAATGCGCCCACGACCGCTCAAGCGCACGTTACCCGTGCCGGTCGTCTGGGGTGCGGGGAGCGAAGTCGTACCGGATGCGAAACCATCACCCGACTGAAGGACGGCGGGAAAGTCCACGCCCACGAGTGCACGGTCGAACAGCGCCACCGAGACGTTGCCGTGAAGGAGCGCCTGATAGCGCACGACCGAGCTCATGAACGAGCCCGTATTCAACGTCGTTACGTCCAATGGGCGCTCCTGGTAATCGGCGAAGAGCATCGCGCGAATCGCAAGCACTCCGTGCGCCTCCGCGCTCGGAACTCCGAAGAATGCGTCACCAGCCGGAGCCGGATCCAGGCGATTCAGCGCATAGTGCGTACCCCCGTCTTCAGCTGAGGCTTGCACCGACAGACCGGCGAACGCCGAGCCCAAGAGAACCGCGATGAAGGAAGTCTGGCGCATATCGAGGGGATCCCGTGTAAGAGCCGTCCGTGAAGGCGGCCCTACGCCGCTCGCTCTCGAGACTCGAAGTGCGTTATCCACCCGCTCGCGAGTTGGCGTCAAATAAGGAACCGTCCCCGCCAGAAGCGCCCCCCCCCGCGGCGGATGAGCTGGCACTCAAACGCGCCGCAATTCAGGACGCTTTACGAGCAGGCGGTCGAGCCAAGCATTGGTGAGTTTTTCCTGGGCCGTGTTCGCGCGCAGCCGTGCGTTCAGGTTCTTGAAGTCCACGCGGTCGAGCTCTTGGTCCTGATTGAAACACGAGAAAACAATGGTTTCCTTGCCGGTCACGGGATCCACATGCTTTTGAAGGCACTGAGCGCAGACCTCCTTCATCATGCACTGCATCGGCGAGTTGATGCTGCCGATGCCGACGTGTTTCGGATCCAGGTGCGGGGCGAGCACGCCATGCCGGGCGTCCTTGACCGCGGCCATCATGCGATCGGAGCCGATGGCGATGATGCGACGCACCGCCTTCAATTGAAACAGCTCCCCGCCGAACTTGCCCTCCGCGTAGGCCAGCATCGCTTGCACGATGTTGCCGCGAAAGTGGCGATCCGTCGGCCGTCGCGGCGCGATTTCCACTCCCGTGTCGGTGCACCAGATCACCTGATCGGTGGCGACCTCGATGTCCTCTTGCTTGAAGAGATCCTCGCCCTTTTTGTAACCAGCGAAGTAGATGACGCGGTCCCCCTTGGCGCGGAGCGCCTTCGCAATCGAGAAGAGCACCGCATTGCCGAGCCCACCACCCGCGAGCAGCACCGTCTCCTGTTCGGGGATCTCGGTCGGCGTGCCGGTCGGTCCCATGACGACCACCTCCTCGCCTGGCTTCAGCATGGCGAGCATGCGTGAGGAAGAGCCCATCTCGAGCGCAATCATCGAGAGCAGTCCGCGC
>CANMZR010000372.1 GCA_947502375.1 Polyangiaceae bacterium | reverse complement strand
AGTCTACGACCGACCAACTTCGCGCGTAGTTGGTCGGTCGTAGACTCGGCAGAGCGACCTGGCGCGCCCGCAGGCGCAGGCTCAAGCGTTCGTAGGCGACACCGAGGCGCTTGCGGTAGGTGCCCCAGGCTTCCCGCACGTTCTCGGTCGGCAATTCCGGTGCCGGTAGTTCCTTGCATAGGACGTCGGCGATGTCCGTCAGGGCAGAATGCAGTTCCTCGAGCTCCGGGTTTTGAGGCCGCTCGCAGATCCTTCGAAACGTGCAGGCCATCTCCGCGATGCGCGTTCGTAACGCGGCTTCAATTTCCACGCGAAATTGCGAGGGGTCGAGGTCCCGAAGAAGCCGATGAAGCTCGAGGGCCGCCGGCTGGCTTTGGATGGCGAGGCAGGTCTCCATGATGGCTCTGTGACACGTCTTCGGCGAAGGTGGGCCGTCGGATATCAGAAAGTTGGTCCTGCACTCAGTCACAATCCTGTCAGGACGCGCGGCCGTGCGGTGCGGCTTGGAATCAGCCCGTGCTGAAATTGGTGTAGCGTCCAGGACCATGGCGGTTCGGGTGTGGTTCTCGGTGGCCCTTTTTCTCATGGGTTGCACCGACCGTCGTGTCGCCGCGGACAACTCGCCGTTGAAGCCCTGCGTTCTCAGCGGCATCCCCCGCGAAGCGGAATGCGGGTCCGTCTTCGTTCGTGAGGACGCGGGCTCCACGAAGGAACTCGGCCTCCGCGTGGCGCGCATTCCGGCCCGCGCGAAAGGGGGCGAACGTCACGCGCTGTTCCTTCTCGCCGGTGGACCTGGCCAGGCGGCGACCGTGGCGTTCCCGAAGCTGTGGCCGGTTTTTGCAGCGTTGGCCGAGACGCGCGATATCGTGATGATCGACGCCCGCGGCACGGGTGAGAGTGCCGCCCTCGATTGCCCCAAGGTGGATGACCTCGCGGCGGCCTTTCGCGCCGGTAGCCTTCAGGAAGCAGCGCGTAACTGCCGGCCCTTGCACGCATCGCGCAACCTGGATGCGTATGGCACGGACGCGTTGGCACTCGATCTCGAGACGGTGCGTAAAGCGCTTGGATACGGCCCGGTGGACGTCCTCGGGATCTCCTACGGGACTCGGCTCGCGCTGGCGTATGCGGCCCGTTTTCCCGATAACGTGCGTTCGCTCGTCCTCGATGCGGTGGCACCGCCAGAGCTTGTTCTCGGCGGTAGCTTTGGTCGCGATGGCGAAGCCGCTCTCGACCGGCTCTTCGTCGAGTGCGCAGCCGACGCCTCGTGCGGTAAAGCTTTTCCCGATGCGCGTGCCAACTACGTGAAGGTCCTCGAGCGGTTGGGGAGGGCACCCGAAACGCTCGAGCTTCGGCACCCCGACAGCGATGCGCCCCTCCACGTGCGCGTCGAGAGGGACGGTCTCGCGGCGATCGTCAGGAGCTTGCTCTACGCGCCCGAGCTCGCGGCGCTCTTGCCAATGACGCTGTCCGAGGTCGAGCATGGCAATTATCAAGGGCTGCTTCAGCAGGCCGCCGTCTTGTCCCACTCCGCCGACGAAGGCATGAGCCTTGGACTCTTGTTTTCGGTCGCCTGTGCTGAAGATATTCCAAGGCTCGCTGAGACGGACCGCGTGGCCGAGCGAGCGACGCTGCTCGGGACCTCGATCATCGAGGACTTTCAAGCCGCCTGCGCGCTCTGGCCTGTTCACTCACGCCCACTCGCGCCGCTCCCAGCCGTGCTCTTGGTGCCGACGCTCTTGCTTTCCGGCGCCCTCGATCCGGTGACCCCGCCCCACTGGGCCGAGGCCTTACGGGCACGCTTGCCAAGGTCGCTCCACGTGGTCGTCCCCGAAGCTGGTCACAGCGTATGGGCGCGCGGCTGTGTCCCCGGCCTCGTCGAGCGTTTCATCGAGCGCGGGCATCCCGATGGTCTCGATACGGCGTGCGCCGCCCGTCATCAGAGGCCGGCCTTCTTCATCGACCGTGCGGGTCCGTCCCCATGATCGAAGCGAACGAGCTGCACAAACGATTTGGGTCCGTCACCGCGGTCGAAGGCGTGACCTTCCGCGCGCCGGACGGGGTGATAACGGGGCTCCTCGGTCCGAATGGCGCAGGCAAGACCACCGTCCTTCGCATCGTGAGTGGTCTCGTCCTGCCGGACCGAGGTTGGACGGCGATTGACGGCATCGATCCGCACCGCGAGCCCGCCCGCGCACGGTCGAAACTCGGAAGTTTGCCCGACGCCCGCGGCCTCTACGGGCGTCTGACGGCGCGTGAGAACGTGCGCTATTTTGGGAAGCTATGTGGCCTCGACGGCGCGCCCCTCGAACGGCGGATCGATGACTTGTTCGAACTGCTCGAGCTCGGCCCACTTCGGGACCGGGCGGTCCTCGGTTTCTCGCAAGGTGAGCGCATGAAGGTCGCGATTGCGCGGGCGGTCATTCACGATCCCGAGAATGTGATCCTCGACGAACCCACGAATGGCCTCGATGTCTTGAGCACTCGCTCGCTCCGACTCTTCATCCGCGAGCTGAAGGCCCGCGGGAGGACCGTGGTTTTTTCGAGTCACGTCATGCAGGAGGTGGCTGCGCTCTGCGACGTCGTCGTGGTCATGTCGGCTGGCCGCGTCGTGGCGTGCGGCACGACGGACGAGCTTCGTGCACGCACGGGCGAGGGATCGCTCGAGGACGCCTTTGTCGCCCTGACTTCGCACGTTCGCGAGCCGGACCTCGGTGAGGTGACAGCATGAGTCGCCCGCGCCTCGCCTTCGTGGTCCTGAAGAAAGAACTCACCGAGGGGCTTCGTGACCGACGGGCGCTGGGCTCCCTCCTCGTGTTTCCGTTGCTAGGTCCGGTCCTCGTGTCGCTGATGCTCTCCACACTCGTGGAGCGCGCGACCACCGAGCACCCCATTCGCTTGCCGGTGGTTGGAGCCGAGTATGCACCCGGGCTCATGCGCTACCTTGCAGCCGAAGGACTCACGGTCACGGAGGCCCCCGAAGACCCCATGGCCGAGGTGCGGGCGGGTCGCGCCGAGGTCGTCGTCCTTGTGGACAAGGGCTACGCCGAGTCGTTTCGCGCCGGACGGAGCGCCGTTGTCGCGCTCATCGTGGACGAGTCCCGTGACGACGCTCGTCCATCCGTTCGACGGGTGCAAAACACGTTGCAAGCGTACAGCCAAACCGTCGGCTCTTTGCGGCTGATGGCCCGTGGCGTGAGTCCCGAACTCGGACGCGCGGTATCGGTGCACGAGGTCGATCTGTCCACACCTCAGTCCCGCGGTGCCGTCTTTCTGAATTTCGTTCCTTTGTTCGTGCTGATGGCCGCTTTTATTGGAGGGATGCACCTTGCAAGCGACATGACCGCAGGCGAACGCGAGCGAGGCTCTCTCGAACCGTTGCTGCTGACGCCGGCTTCGGCGCGCGCGTTGGTGGCAGGAAAATGGCTCGCCGCCACGATTTTTGCAGCGACGACGGTGATCCTGACTCTCGCTTGCACAGCGTTGGCGCTCAGCCGCGTGCCCTTGCACCGTTTTGGCATGGCCGCGAGTCTCGCACCCCGCGACTTATGGCTCGTTCTCGCTACCGTGTTGCCACTCACTCCGCTTACCGCGGCGTTGGAGTTGTTTGTTGCGAGCTTTGCGCGGACGGTGAAGGAGGCGCAGATCTACCTGTCGCTTTTGATGTTCGCGCCGATGTTGCCTGCCTTTTATCTATCTTTGCAGACGGTGACCCCGGGGCCGGGCGTGGCTGCGCTACCCGTCATCGGACAGCAGGTCCTCTTATCCGCCGTCGTTCGCGGGGATGCGCCGAGCTCGCTGGCCTTCGTCGCCGCGGCCACGTCGGCGCTGTTGCTTTCGGGTGGAGCCGTGTTGGCGACGGCTCGGCTCTTTCGCAGCGAGCGCATGGTGTATGGGCGCTAAGGCTATGGGCACTGGCTATGGGCGGGAAGGCCCACCCATGAAACGAAAAACGCCCACCCCTTGGAAGGAGTGAGCGTCGTTTGCCGTAATAACTGCCCGCGCGCGAGCCCCGCTATACGAGCTGAACGCGGAGCGTCTTTCCAACCGCCTTCGCATAGCGTCGCAGTGTTTCGAAGGACGGCTTCTTTCCACCTTCGAGCCGCGCCACGACCGCTTGGTCGGTCCCCATTTTTTCCGCGACTTCCTTCTGCGTCATCTTCGCCGCCGCGCGCGCTCGGATGAGTGTGCCGACAAGCGCAAACTCCTCCTCGAGGGCTTCGTACTCCTTCCGGAAATCCGGATCCTTCATCATCTTGTTCTTGAGCTCGGCGGTGGTCATCGTCTTCTTTTTCATGGCTACGTCACTTCCTTGGCGCGCTTCTTTGCCAGCTTCAAAATGGTGTCAGGAGTCTTCTGGGTCTTCTTCGTGAAAACCAGGACGACGACCACGCGACGCGCTTGGGCCGTCACGTAAATGGCCCGAGCGATCCCATCGCGACCGCTCATTCGGATTTCGTAGAGGCCATCTCCGAGAGACTTCGTGTAGGGTTCCCGGACGAGACTCGGACCATTTGCCTCGATGAGCTCAGCGATCCGCACGTACTTCGCGATCATGTCGGCAGGCAAGGCCAGGAGGTCTGCCTGGACCCCTGCGTCCAGGAACTCGATCGTCCAACTCACCAATTCAGTGTATGACTTTTTAGTCATTCGTCAAGGTCGCAACGTCACACCGGCGAGGATCCGTCAGACGCCTGATGCGCGGCCGTAAAAATCGGTATCGACGAACTCCGGGGAAGATTTGGGGCTCGCTCGATTGGAACGGAAGAGCGCGCTACCGTCCGATCACGTCATGCAGGAGGTGGCTGCGCTCTGCGACGTCGTCGTGGTCATGTCGGCTGGCCGCGTCGTGGCGTGCGGCACGACGGACGAGCTTCGTGCACGCACGGGCGAGGGATCGCTCGAGGACGCCTTTGTCGCCCTGACTTCGCACGTTCGCGAGCCGGACCTCGGTGAGGTGACAGCATGAGTCGTTTCGCGCCGGACGGAGCGCCGTTGTCGCGCTCATCGTGGACGAGTCCCGTGACGACGCTCGTCCATCCGTTCGACGGGTGCAAAACACGTTGCAAGCGTACAGCCAAA
>CANMZR010000371.1 GCA_947502375.1 Polyangiaceae bacterium | reverse complement strand
CGATCCGGAGAGAATCAAGGATGTCCAGGAACGCTTCTTCGCTCGTTTTGGTCTGTGCCTTTTCTCTGCACTGCACCCACGTCGAGACCCTCCGGCCCACGCCGTGGCTCACGCTCGTCGAGCGGCAACCGACCCACGTCGTGCCGCACATGCTGATTCTCGGTGACGAATCGACGACGCTCTTCACGGAGCTTCTCGGCCAACCTGCCGAGCTCGCGAAGACGACGGACGATCTCCGCGCGCTCGTCATCTTTCCGTTGGGGCCGGCGCATGCCCTGCTCGTCGAGCAGATGCAGAATCACGCTCAAGGTGACGTCAGCTCCTTCCGGCTGTCCGTCCTCGAGCGCGGTGTCGGTCACGCAAACCTTGTGGCGGTGCTCCCGCTCCGAACCGCAATCGTTCCCAATCGGAAGCGAAACGGTTGGTTCGTCGTCGGTCAGGACGAGCCCGGGCTGCACTTTCGCGTGGAAGAGTACCTGCTCACAGCGCCGCACGAGTTTGTTCGGAGCTACGAAACCGAGGCCGCTCCCCTCACCGGCCCGTATGGAACGCCGTGCAGCTGGTCACTGCTGGAGGCCGTGCACGACGATGGGCCAATCATGACCGGGGCGAACAAGTGCGGCTATCGTGTTCTCACTCCGGGCACCGCGGTGGCCGTCGAGGAACTCAGCGTGGATCGGCCCGATCATTTCGGGGGGGCGCTCGACGTGTTCTGGCGCTGATTCTGCCAGCACCTTGATTCGTTCGAATCGAGGGGGTGAGTAACAGCGAGCGGCCGAGTCAATATCCTTCGAAATCGAGGGCATTTCGACGTTCTCGCCAAAGAAGGGGCGTCGTAACGCAGCGATGGGGCGCCACGTTTCAATGATGCCTATCGAGCTCAAGCCCGGAGGCGCCGCCGAGCTGAAGGCCAGCACGGCGAGCGTTGGCGCAGGCGAGGCCCCGAAGACCGACGCTGCGCCCGGCAAGTGGTCGAAGGACGGCGACACGATCGTCATCGTCGAGGGCGGCCAGAAGGTCACCTGCACTCTCGCGGGCTCGAAGCTCACGTGCGGTGGCAGCGAGAAGTCGTCGCCGAAACTCGTCTTCCATCAAGGCTGCACACCGACGCACAAGGACCGTTTCCGCCCTGCCCTTCGCGTCACTTTTAAATGAACTATCAGCGCGTGGGGAACTCAAGTATGCGAGCCATTTATCTTAGGAGAAACTTCGAATGAGAACGATTGCTGTCACGGCCGTCATCGGCGCCCTGGTTGGAATGATGATGCTGGCACCCGCATGCAGCCTCGACGAAAAGTCGAGCACAGCGGCGTCCACCACGACGACGACCGGCACCTCTGCCGGCGGCTCCGGCGGCGCGACCACGTCGACGACCGGCAGCGGCGGCGGCAGCAGCGGCTGCGTCGAGGTAACCGCTCTCACCGGCTTCAAAGCCGGCGACGGCCAGTTGTCTGGCAACGTCACCCCGAACATCTTCGGGATGGACCCCGACTCTGCCGGGATCTTGGTCCCGCCGATGACGACGGGCACCGTGACGTTCAAGCCCATCATCGATGCGCAGGTCTGTGGTGCCACCGAGGTTTGCGCCGTCGTGCAGACGGACGTAACCGAGACGGCGACGGGTGCGCTTTTCCTCGCGAAGAGCGGCAAGCTCGAGCTCACGGCTTTCGACGGTGGTTTTTACGCCACGGGTAGCCTGACCGACGTGACGTTCGAAGAGGTCACCGTCGACGATGCAACCGCTGCGGTCACTCCAGTTGTGGGCGGAAAATGCGTGCACTTCGCAAAATTCGCGTTCGACATCAAGGCTCCAATCAACGGCTGGAGCTGCGATCCGTCCTATTTCGACGAGACGAAGGCGGGCGCGTCGGAGATCTTCTGCGACTGCGGATGTGGCGCGGTGGATCCGGATTGCGCGAGCGCGGCAAACAAGATCGACGGCTGCTTTGCAGGGCAGACCTGCGGCACCAAGGCGACCTGCGAAGGCGTGCCCACGAAGTGGACGTGCATGCCGGACCAGTTCAACGGCGGCGTCGGCAACGGCTGCGACTGCGGCTGCGGCGTCCCCGATCCCGACTGCGATCTGATGCCAGCCGAGGCCGTCGAAGGCTGCAGCGCCGGCGCGAGCTGCAGCGCGGGCAAATGCATTCCCATGGGCTGGAAGTGCGACCCGGCTTTCTACGACGACGCCGAGCCCGGAGTGACCGCGAAGTTTTGCGATTGCGGCTGCGGCAGCGCCGATCCGGATTGCGCCGCCGCGACGCTCGCGAGCTGCGACTTCTGCAAGGACGACGGTTCTTGCAGCACCAAGGAGTGCAAGGGCAACTTGGAAATCAACGCGACGAACAACGCCATCTGCAAGTGACCAGAGAGGGAAGGGGTTCACCGCGGTGGTCGCGAAGGCGGTCCCCGGCGAAGACGAGGCTCGCCTCGCTTGGGTCGGCGTCAACGAGGGTGTGGCACCCGGCAAGCCGTTCGCGATCATCGAAACCGGTGGCGCAACCCTGCCGCGTCCCTTCGGCGGTCGACTGCGAATCATCGCCGCTCCTCAACATAAACCGGGCAACGAGCCTCACGCCATCGAGACCATTGTCCGCCTCTCGGTAGAGAGATCTCGAGGAAAAGCTGCCTCACGCGACGTTGACACAGAGGGCGCGGGAATTCTCGTCTGACCTTGCGGACACATCGCGGACACCTCGCGGACACTGAATGGTTGCATGAGCTTCGCGTTTTATGACATAGAGCAAGTGACAAAGCTCGGCCACGACTGCCTGAGCACAGCGCCCCGCTGTTTCAGCGGGAATTCAATTGATTTCAGAATCAATCGATTTCAGAAGGAGCCCCATGATGCATGGTTTCGCCGTTGCCAGTATTGCCATCTCACTCGTCACTCTCGTCGCAGGGTGTACCCCGAGCCCTCAGAAGGTCTGCGACAAGATGTTCGAGCTCGTGAAGAATGAGAATCTTGACGGTGGCGACTCGGGAAAATCGCAAGAGAAAAAGCTCGCGAGGTGCGTCCGTGAAGCCGAAGAAGAAAAAGCCAAAAAGCCTGATCGCTATAAGTGTCTTGCGAAATGCATCATGGGAACGTCGAGCGAGAAGGACGCAAACAAGTGCAAGGACTCGTGTCCGTCAAGCGGCACATGAAAAAGTGCTTCCGAGTTGTGCGCCGCCGTGTTTCTTGGCGACGCGCCCCCGCCCCCGGCACGCGGACTGGTGCCTGGTTCAAGGTGTGACGTCGTATCGAGTCATCATCCCGCCCGCCATGTGGTTGGGGAAGTGGCAGTGGACGAGCCATTCGCCGGCCCTGTCTTCCTGAAACTCGAACGTCTTGTAGGTGCCTGGTGAGAGCTGGATGTTGTCGGTCAGCAAACCATCGGAGTCGACCCAGCTGTGCCCGTGGATGTGAAACGTGTGGGCTTCGATGCCGATGCTGATAACACGCCATCGGCTCAAGTCCCCAACGCTGCCCGTGAAGTGTGGGATCGAGTCTTCGTAGGCGTGACCGTTCATCGTGTGCATGTACTGGTGCGGACCGCGGTACGTCCCCCCATCGGGGATCTTACCCGTCACGGGATCGGCGACACCGGGGAGCTGCGCGAAGAACTTCGTCTCGAAGTCACTCAAGACGACGACGTGTTCGTTGGCTGGTTTCTCGTCGGGTGCGTGGACGATGAGCGCACCGAAGAGCCCACGCGCCACCCCTTCGCCTTCGTCGGCGTGGTCGTGGTACGGGACCGCTACGGCGTACGGCGCGAACCACTCGTACGTGACCGTCTGTCCCGGCTGCGCAATGGATGGTCCGTCGGCCCCGTCCTGGGCCTGCTCGAATTCGACAAGATGGGTGTGCACCGAGGCCGCGTGCTTCGAATCGTTGGTCAAGCGTACGACGATTCGATCCCCTGCTGTCGCCTCGATGGTCGGTCCCGGAATGGAACCGTTGAACGTCCACGCGTTGTAGAGCGCGCTTGGTCCAACCTCCCAGATCTTGTCCTCGACGCGAAGCTCCACGGTCTTCGTCACGCCGGTCGCTGGGTATCGAGTCGGCTCTGCAGCCGCAACCTCGCTCTCGTCATTGCCACAAGCGTTTAGTGTGGCAATAATAAAAATGAGGGAACCAAGACTTACTGAGTGACGCATTTTTCGTTCGACGGAGGCGACGCGAGGCCGTTCAGGTTGCAGGTGATCGTGTAGCAGTACGTGCCGTTGGTGTGACCCGGCATGTCCTACGCTGAGGTAGCCTTCCCGGTCAGCGTCTGGGCCACGGAATAGGCGCCCGCATCCTTGTTTCGGTTGATCTCCACGGTCAAACAGGTCGATGGGGGATTCTGCCAAGCGAGTGACATGGTCCCGTGCGTGACCAGCTTGGCGGCTAGAAGGACGGGCGTTCCAGGCATCGTGAGGCCTGCATCTCCACCCGCACCTCCGGCGCCACCGCCGCCGCCGGCCCCACCGCCACCAGCTTCACCGCCACCCGTTCCAGAGGCGCTGGCATTGGTGGCAGAGTGAGTGCCGGTTGGACTACCGTCGTGTCCCGAATCAGAACCGCTGTTGCAGCCTAGGACTGTCGCAAGGATGGCGCTCGAAAAAATCGAGCCTGTTTTCAAAAGTCGTTTCAGCGTTATAACCTGAAGGATGGGCAGCGAACTCGGAGTGTTTTACTCGACGCTGGACAGCGTACGTTGAAGTTCCAGAAGATGCCAGAGGTGCCCGGTCACGGGGGTGCATGGGTTGCTCGTGGCCACTTTCTCAAACGCATTGAGCCGTTCCGCTCGGACCTTCGTTTTTTTATTTTTGCCAGGTTTCGCGGTCTTTTATTGGAACGAACGAGCGAGTAGCGACAGCACTTCGCCACCATCGCTCGTGAATAATCCGGGCTAGCTCGCTCTCCCGCCGACGTGTATGGTCCCGCCGCGCGGGCAGTCCCGCCCCGCAGGATAGGCCGCCCTTGAGACGAATATGATCCGACAGACCGCGCGCGACCTCCTGGGTGAACGCCTCGACAAAGACAAGCAGATTGTCGGCGTCAAGGTAGCCGGCAAAGTCTATGACGTGCACACGCCCGTCGACGTCGCAGGCGACG
>CANMZR010000370.1 GCA_947502375.1 Polyangiaceae bacterium | reverse complement strand
TGGTTCTGGGAACGCGTTCCGAGTTGCGAGTCACCGGCGGCTTTCGTCGCGACGATGGGCATCGGCTTCGAAGGCGGCAATCTCGACCACTCCGAACGCTTTGCCGCGCGTCTCCTCGGGGCTGGAGACGTCCGCGCCGCCGAGCTTCAACGCGCCGTTGGAGCCGACGAAGAAGGCCACGTTCGCTTCGCGTTACGGTGGTTCCGCCGCTTCACCGGTGGGGATGAGTTCGAGGACTGGATGGCTGCACTGCCGGCACCGCTGTCACCGCTCGTCATGCGCGGAGCCCCGGTGGCACTCGACGCCCGGCTGCGCGCGGGCTTGAGTCGGCGCTTCCTCGATGAACTCGTCCGCTGGCAGCCGACGGGGCTCGGGGCAAACGAGCCCAAAGGCGACCCCGGCTGATGGGTCCCGAGGCCTGGGTGCTCAATTTCGCGGTGGACCGTGAGTTCGCGGCCCCCGGTTACGTCGCATCGCAGGCCGTTCGAAAACGGATGTCCACGCTCGCTCGTGAGCTCGGCGATCTCCTGGATGAAGACGCCCGGCTCGTGGACGAGACGACCCCCGTCGACAGCGCGCGTGGGCACGTGGGCTTCGCCTGGAGTCCCACGCCACGTGCCCATCACGCACTCGTGCGCGCCGGGGCGATCCCTCCTCCCGCACCTTCGCTCGACGTGTTGATGCGCGTCAATTCAAGACGTTTCTCCGCCGAGCTTGGTCAGACGCTACCGCTCGCGTTGTTTGTCGATACGGAAGCTGCCCTCCGACGGGCGGTGGCACGACCCATCGAGGGCTCGTGGTGCATCAAAGAGGCCTTCGGTGCGAGCGGCTCGGGTCGCCGGCTCGTGCAAGCCGGAGCACTCACGGACGAGGACACGCGGTGGGCACGCCGCGCGCTTGCGCATGGGGTTCAAATCGAACCCTGGGTTTCACGCCTCGCCGACTTCGCGCTTCACGGTTACCTGTCCCGGGTTGGCTCGCTGACCCTGGGTCAACCGTGCCGTCAAATCGTCAGCTCGGGCGGCAGTTGGAGCGGGAGCGTGCGAGCCGCACCGGGCGACCTTTCAAGCGACGAATCTAGGATGTTTGTTCAACACGCCGAGTGGGTGGCCGAAGCGCGGCTCGCCGCCGGGTACTTCGGTCCCTTCAACATCGACGCTTTTCGTTACCAGGCTCCGCGCGCGAACTTTTTTAATCCGCGCTGCGAAATCAACGCGCGCTACACGATGGGCTGGGCGGTAGGGATGGGAAAGCTCCGCCCGGACCGCGAACCGTAGTCCGACCCGCAGGCGCTCGGCCGCTCTCGCCTGCCAAATTGCGCCTCATCGGGAATAGGGCGAGTTGGCGCGGGTTCTCTGAAGCTCGCGCAAAGTTTTCCGAAACTTGTGCAAGGACCATCGCGGACGTCCCAATGCCGATCGGTAAAAAGACGTCCCGTGGTTGTGCGTTCAGCAGGAAGGTGCTAGTCCAGCGCCGCGGCGCCACGGGGCGCTAACTAAAAAAGGTAACATGAATAAAGGCAGCGCCATCGTTGGTTTCATTCTGTGCTTCCTCGCGGGGATGGCCGGAATGTGGGGGATCGACCGTTCCGCGTCGGGCATAAGCCATGACGTCCATGCGTCGAAGGAAGCAGGCCTTGAGAGGCCCACGAAGCTCAATCCGGGCGCCGTGAAGGTCGAGCTCTACGCCATGTCGCAGTGCCCTTACGGGGTCCAGGCCGAGAACGGCTTCAAGGATGCCGTCGAGAAGCTCGGCGCCGACGTGGACTTCAAGGTCGAGTTCATCGGCCAGACGGCTCCCTCGGGCGAGCTCACCTCGATGCACGGACCCAAAGAGGTCAAGGGTGACATCTCGCAGCTCTGTGCGCAAAAGCACACGGCAAAATGGTTCCAGCTCATGCTGTGCCAGAACAAAAACAGCAAAGAGGTCGACAGCAACTGGGAGGCCTGTGCCAACGAGGTCGGTGCGCCGGCCGACAAGCTTCGTAGCTGCGTCGATGGCGAAGAAGGCAAAAGCCTCCTCAAGGCCTCGTTCGAGCGTGCGGAGCAGAAGCAGGCCCGTGGTTCGCCGACGATCTACATCGATGGCAACTCCTACCAGGGTGGTCGCCGTCCGGCGGACTTCATGAAGGCCATCTGCGCGGCGTACAAGGGTGCGAAGCCTGCAGCCTGCAACGACATTCCGGAGTCGCCGAAGGTCAACGTCACGATCCTCACCGACAAGCGCTGCGAGGAATGCGATCCGCGTCGCCTTCAGGGCAACATCTCTCGCTCGGTTGCGATGCCCGTCCTGAAGACCTTGGATTACAGCGATCCCGAAGGCCGGCGCCTCTACGATTCCATCAAGCCCGCAAAGCTTCCGCTCGCCGTGTTCGACGCGACGCTCGATGCCGACAAAGAGGCCTCGGCCGCCTTTGCGCGAAACATCAAGGTCATGGGCGCCAACAAGGTGCTCGAGATGGGCGGCACGTGGAACCCCAGTTGCGGGGACGCGGAAGGCTGCAAGCTCGACGAGTGCAAGAACGAAATCGCGTGCAAGCCGGAAGTCCCCGGCAAGCTCGAAGTGTTCGTGATGTCGCAATGCCCCTTCGGCGTGAAGGGGTTGAACGCGATGGAGGAAGTGCTCGCCAACTTCAAAAAGAACAAGGCGAAGATCGATTTTCAGATCCACTTCATTGGCGACATCGATCCGGCCAAGGGCATGACTTCGATGCACGGTCAGGGCGAAGTCGACGAGGACATCCGCGAGATCTGCGCGGTCCAGCACAACCTCGAGGGGAACAAGTACATGAACTACATCCTCTGCCGTAACAAGAACATCCGCGATACGGCGTGGGAGTCTTGTGCAACCAAAGACACCGGCATCGACGCGGCTGCGATCAAGAAGTGCTTCGAGGGCGAAGAGGGCAAAGGTCTCCTCACCAAGTCCTTCGAGGTTGCGAAATCAGCAGGGATCGGCGCGAGCCCGACCTGGCTTGCCAACGGCAAGTTCAAGTTCTCGGGCATCGATCCCGAAACGGTCAAGGGCGAGTTCTGCAAGCACAACAACCTGCCCGGCTGCGAGGTGAAGCTCTCGGGTCAAGCTCCGCAACAGGCGGGTGCTCCGGCGCCGGCAGGCTGCGGCGGCTGAATTCTTTGCCTCATCGGGGGGCGCTGAGGGCAACGTAACGAACAGCGGCTCGGTGGTCATGCCACTGGGCCGCTGTTTATTTTGGCCTCTTCGGCGCGGCAAGGATGGTGTGAGAGCGCCTGGGTTCCCGCCTTCGCGGGAATGACGGTGTGAAGGCGCGGCAAGGATGGTGTGAGGACCCATGCGATGCGGTCACCACAGCCGCGCCGCACCGAGATTGTCGAACAGTTCTTCGTTGCTGACGAGCGTCAGTCCCTCGGCCTGCGCCTGCGCGATCAGCATGCGATCGAACGGATCGCGATGACTTCCGGCGAGCGAGCCGGCTCGTTGCGCATGGACGACGCTGACCGCTAGCGACAAGAAGGCTTGCGACGCGATGGCGCCGGCGATGTCATCCACGATCACTCTCGCTCCCGGCAGCTTGCCCAAACGATACTTGGTAGCGATTTCCCACGCCGAGGCGGCACTCACGTACACTTCATTGTCGCTGTTGGCGATCGCCTTCTTCGCGCGCGGCGACAGGCGTCGTTCTCCAGCCAACCACCACAAGAGCGCATGGGTGTCGAGCAGGAGGCGCACGCTACCGCTCCCAAGCCGCGAGCTCATCGTCCGGGAGCGGCTCGAAGAAGCTCTCGTCTACGACGAGCTGGCCTCGCAGAGCGCCGAAGCGACGCTCAGGCATTTTGCGCTCGATTGGGACCAGTCGCACGATGGGTTCTTTGCCTTTGGCAATGATCACCTCCTCACCCGCGCACGCCTGCTCGATAAGGCGAGACAGCTGGGTCTTGGCGCGATGAATGGGAACCGTCTTCATGACCTAGCTAATCTAGCTTGGTTAGGTCTATCGAGCCAGCGAGACGTCGCGCCGGCCGAACGAGCCAGCTCCTTGAGGGGCGCTCTGGGGACGAAAGCGGTTCTGTGAAGGCCGTTCGCGAGGGGTGCTACTTGGACCAAACGGTGTCCGCGTAGAGTTCGAGCTTGAGGTCGAACAGGCCTGCACCGTGACGGTTATCGGACCAGAGGACCTGCGCATTGGTGGCGACGGTCGTCACCATTGGGCGCTCCGACGGGATGCCTATGGAGTTTGGCAGCTCCCGGTATTCGCCGAGCACGCCTTGTGAGTCGAGAAAAGAAGCCGCCATGCGTATGTGGCCGGAGTCCGATTCACAATAGGAGCGCTGGTCTTCCCAGAACATCGCAAAGCCCGACGGGTGTGGGGTAAGCCGAGGGAACTGACGTGTCCCCTCGTGATCGAAGAGGACACTGGCCTTGCCGAGTTGCGCTCCTTTGGCATCGAAGCGCACGAGATGGAGCAGGTCGCGCTCGTAAGTCACGTCGCAAGGACTCTTTGGAGTGACGGCCGCATGGGTATCGGTGGCCGTGTAGATCAGTGCAAACGAGCCGTCCGGAAGCGCGACCAGCTGCTGCCCAAAGAGCTGGGTGTCCCAGTCTTGCAAGGAGACGCCCACGGGAGACGTTGCTTTGCCCGTCTTCTGGTCGATGCTTGCGACGAAAACCTTCGGAATGTTGAGAAGAACGAATGAATTGTAAACCTTTCGACTGTAGCTCACGAGGCATACGGACTCGTTGCATGCGACGGAGAGTTCACCGAGCGGTTCGAGCGTCAGCGGCCCGTCCAGGCTGCCGACGGGAGCCGCCGAGTCCAGGTCGAGCGTGAGCGGTCCGATGAGTTTTTTCGCGGAAACGTCGTACCGGGCATAACGTAGCTCGGCGGGCTGGGTCACTCCATCAACGGCATCGCGCAGGTGGATCCAGGCCGCGGAAAACCCCTTGGGATCGGCCCCAGCCGCGACGACCGAAAAGGCGGCTTCGCCAGCCGTGAGGTTGAGCAAAGGCACGTTCTCAACCCCATTGCGCCCGAGCGCGTGCAGTTTTACTTCCCAATGGAGGCCGTTCGGCTGCGCGGTGCGATAAACGACCCCGACGCCGGCGGGACCGAATACGG
>CANMZR010000369.1 GCA_947502375.1 Polyangiaceae bacterium | reverse complement strand
TAATACTCACCCCGTAGGAGAGTTGTAGTGGCCGTACCGAAGCGAAAAACGACGCCGAGCAAGCGCGACATGCGCCGTGCTCAAAACACGAAGATCATCCCCGTGCAGTATAACAACTGCGCCAATTGCGGAGAGGTGACGCTACCGCATCGCGCATGCGGAGCCTGCGGCTTTTATAAGGGTCGCCTCGTCGTCGCGAAGACAAAGGGCTGATTCCGTTTTTGCTGCGCGCTTGACGCGGATTGGCAGAGCTTCCTTCGGGTGGCTCTGCCAGTCATTGAGTTTACGAACATTCCGAGCCACAGGAAAAACGTCTTGGAGCTGAAACCCACGACGCGCATTCTTGGAACGGGCAGTTACGCGCCCGCGCGCGTCGTGACGAATTCCGAGCTCGAGAAGGTCGTCGAGACCTCCGATGAGTGGATAACGACGCGCACGGGGATCCGGCGGCGACACCACGCGGCGGCACACGAGACGACCAGCGACATGGCAGCCGCTGCGGGCCGAAGGGCTCTCGAAGCCGCCCAGCTTTCCGTTGCCGATCTCGATATGATCATTGTCGGGACGGTGACGCCGGACCACTCGTCGCCGAGCTGCGCCACTGCGGTTCAGCACAAGCTCGGCGCGACGGATATCCCTGCGTTCGATATCGCCGCCGCGTGCGCGGGCTTTGTATACGGCATGACGATCGCCGACCAGTTCATCACCACCGGCGCGGCGCGGTGCATCCTCGTCATCGGTGTCGAGCTCTTGTCCCGGGTCGTCAACTGGCAGGACCGCTCGACGTGCGTGCTCTTTGGGGACGGCGCGGGCGCGGTGGTCCTTGGGCCGGCGACGATGCATCGTCCGGGGGATGTTCCCGACGGTCCGCGACCGGGGATCCTGGCGAGCCAAATCTACACCGACGGCTCGCTGGCCGATGCGCTGCAAATTCCAGCGGGTGGTGCGGCCAGGCCGCTGACAGTCGACGAACTCGAGGCCCAGGAAAATAAGGTGCAGATGGTCGGCCAAGACGTTTTTCGAGCGGCTGTGAAACAGCTTACCGCCTCGTCGGCCCAGGCGATGAAAGCCGCGGGGTTGGTGAGCCGTGATCTGGATTGGGTGGTGCCCCATCAGGCCAATATGCGGATCATCACGCAGGTTTCGCAGCGCCTTGGATTTTCGCTCGACCGGTTCATTTTAAATCTCGAGGAGTACGGCAACACCTCGAGTGCCTCGATTCCGATCGCCCTCGACGAAGCGGTCCGCGACGGGCGCATTCGACCGGGGCACCAGGTGTTGATGTGCGCGCTCGGAGCCGGAATATCTTGGGGTGCCGCCGTGGTCCGATTTTGACGATCCGAGAGGCTTGCGCTGAACGGTTGAGCCTGTTATAAGACCGCTCCTCTAAAAAGGCGAAACGATCCATGAGCACGCCGCAAACCAAGCTGAAGTCCAAGTTCGATTCCAAGGAGAAACTCGTGGCGGCCGTCAAGGCGCTGACGAGCGACGAGCTGTGGGTTCCGCGTCTTAACAAGGACCGCGGCGGCAGCAAGGGCCTCGCGCAGGTTTCGAACGCCAAGCTCTTGAAGCTCCACGCCACGTTCTCGACGGTGCAATCGCAGTTTGGCACCCGCGCGAAGTTGATCGACGCGGTCCTCGAGGTTGAGGGTCGTTCGAAGGACGGCGGCTACCGCACCCGGCTCGAAGCGTACGCGGTTCCGCGCCTCTTCGATCTCTACACGGCGAAGGCTCGTAAAGCTGGGATTCTGAAGAACGCAGCCGTGACCAAGGTGGCTAAGGCAAAGGTGGCTAAGGCACCTGCCACGAAGAAGCCCGCTACGAAGTCCTCGGCTACGAAGTCCTCGGCTACGAAGTCCTCGGCTACGAAGTCCTCGGCTACGAAGGCGCCGGCGGCAGCCAAGAAGCCTGCGGCCAAGAAGCCTGCTACGAAGTAAGCGCGCGGACGGCCGGCGCTGACTCGGTCGCTTCGTCGCGCTGGCCCGGTCGCTTCATCGCGCTGCCCCGGTCGCTTCATCGCGCTGGCCCGGTCGCTTCATCGCGCTGACTCGGTGGCTTCATCGCGCTGACCCGGTCGCTTCATCGCGCTGACCCGGTCGCTTCATCGCGCTGTCTTCACTTGGTGTGGTAGCTTCGAAGTTGGTGACACATCGAGTCGGTTGGTGGCGCCAGACTTGGCTCATCTTTAAAAAAGATTTGGCCGTCGAGCTCGCTACAGGCGAGGTCGTGACGACGAGCGGCTTTTTCGCGCTGCTGGTCGTGGTGATCGCGTCTTTGTCCTTTTTCACCGGACCTCAATCGCGCACCGAGGTGGCGCCGGGGGTCATCTGGGTGGCCGTCGCTTTTGCATCGGTGCTGGCGCTCTCGCGCACCTGGCAGCGCGAACGTGAACTTGACGCACTCAGCGGATTGCTGGTGCTACCGATCGAGCGCAGCGCCATCTTCGCTGGTAAAGCGCTGGGGGTTCTCGCGTTCACGTTCGCCATCGAGCTCGTCGTCGTGCCGGTGACGGCGCTGCTCTTTGACCTCTCGTTGACGCAGGACCAGCTTGGACTCGGGCTGCTTGCGTTCTGCTTGTGTGCGACTCCCGGGATCGCCGCGGCCGGCACGCTGTTTGGTGCGATGACCGTGCGTACGGGGGCGCGGGATCTCATCCTTGCGGTGGTCCTCTTTCCGCTGCTGGCGCCGACGCTGCTCGCGGCGGTCGCGGGTACCCGCGAGCTCGTGGGTGGTGCCCCGCTCTCGACTTTGGGCGACTACTTTGCGCTGATGGGCGTCTTCGGCGTCGTGTTTGTTGCCGGTGGCCTGGGGCTGTTTGCGCCGTTGATCGAAGGATGAACAACGTTTTCGTCGGGAGGAAAACGCCGTGAGCCGGACCGTCGCGGTATTCGGCGGCAGCTCCAATCCGCCCCACGTTGGGCACGTGCTGGCTGTGACCTATGTGCTGTCGGTGCACCGGGTCGATTCGGTGCTCATCGTGCCAGCTTTTCATCACCCGTTTCATAAAGAGCTTTGCTCGTTCGAACATCGTGCAGCAATGACAAGGCTCGCTTTTCGCGAGATTGCGCGGGCAGAGGTCAGCGAGATTGAGCGGCAACTCGCTGCGGACGTCAGTCGCACGGTCGACACGCTCGAGGCGCTCATCGATCGGCATCCGGATTGGAGACTCCGTCTCGTCGTCGGTGCCGATGTGCTGCATGACCGCGGAAAGTGGCACCGCTTCGAGCGCGTTGTCGAACTGGCGCCACTCCTGGTGCTCGGGCGAGCGGGCGTGACGCATCCAGAGGCTCCCCGCGCGGTGCTACCAGAGGTGTCGAGCTCCAGCATTCGTCAGGCCTTCGCGACCTCGGATCAACGGGCGCTCGAGGGCGTCGTCCCGTCCGCGGTGCTGGACTACATCGAGCGTGAGGGACTCTACCGGGAACCATGACGGTCCTGGACGTTTTGGTGCTTGGTCGGGGCAAGGTGGGTCGGACGCTGACCCGCGCTTGGCGCTCGCGCGGCTGGAAGGTGTCCCTCCGTCAGGGGCGCAGCCGGACCGTGTCGGCTGCGAACTTGTTGGTGTTTGCCGTCCCAGATGGGGCGCTTCCAGCATGCGCGGCGAGGGTTGCGGTAGCCGCTCGAAAGGCAGGAATTCGCGCAGCTGTGCATTGCGCTGGGGCCCTCTCACCGGCGGTGCTCGAGGCACTCCGCAAGGAAGGGATCCCGGTCGCGCAGATGCACCCGTTGGTGGCTTTCGCAGCGCGCGGCGGGCACTTACCCGAGCATGCGGCGGTGCTTGTACAGGGGGACTCAAAGGCGGTTGCACTGGCGAAGCGAGCCGTTCGCAAGCTCGGGCTTGTGCCTGTCTCGGGTCCCATCAAGCCGCTCGAGTACCACGCGGCCGCAGCCCTGGTGTCGAACGGCGCGGTGGCGCTCGTCTCAGCCGCCGCCGACTTGCTGGTCGCAGCGGGGCTGTCTCGTCGTGATGCAGGAAAATACCTGGGTCCGCTGCTCGCGAGCACAGGTTTCAATGTGAGGCAGGAGGGGTTGCCGCGCGCGCTGACGGGGCCGGTTCGGCGAGGCGACGCGCGGACCGTGGAACGGCATCGCGCCGCCATCGAAGCGGTGTGCCCCGAGCACCTCTTGCTCTTCCGCGAGCTCGTGCGCATTCAACTGAAAGTCGCAGCGGAATTTCCTGCGCCCGAGCGGGCTGACCCCGGTGCGCTCGAGTCGCTGGTGGCCGTCCTCGAGAGGCGCCGCCGGACGGCCGACGCAGGGGCGCTCGAACCGCCGACAAAACCGCGGGCGCGCTCCCAAATTTGACGTACAATAACGGGGTTCCTGTAACCCGAGGCGACCGCCGTTGAGCCTGATTCGATTGCCATCGACCGCCCCGAAGACCGAGCCGGCTCTAGGCCAAGCCGACGCGTTTGTGGCGTTCGATGACCAACTCGTCGCGACGGCGACGCGCGGCGTGCTCTCGGTTTTCGCGCCCGTTGCCTCCTGGGCGGCACTCGGGGCGCACGTCGAGAGAAGGGCTGCGCAAGGCGGGCGTCGGGTCTTGGAAGGGGACTTGCGGTCGGCGTGTGGGGAGCCGTGGCGGGCCGTTTTACTCGGGCACGGCCTGCTTGCGGTTCAGGCTCCGGGCACCGTGGCCGCCGCCGTCGCAGCGGCCCTCGCGGATTCTTTGATAGTGGTTCACGGTGCCCGCGAAACGGCGTGGGGGCGGGCCCTCCTCGCTGCATTGAGCGCGCTTCCCGCCGCTACCTTTCAAGGACTTGTGGTGACGTTTGACCGACCTGAAACGTCAAACGTTGGCGAGCCAGCCTTGCGCGTGGTCGCCGAGGACGCGTGCCCCGTCGTCGTTTGTTCGACGATCGATCGGTTGACGCTCGCGGCGCGAGATCGTTTCTGGGGCGCCGTCGTGGCGCAGCAGTCGTCGGCGCTTTCGCCGTTCGTGTCACGCATCGAGGACCTCGAAGCCGCCTGGCGTTTCGTTCGAGCCAACGGGCCGGAGCCGCTGGCTGTTGGGGGCGCCTCGGTCGAAGGGTTGCGGGAAGAAATCGCCACTCAGGTCGACCCATGGGCACGCATGTGCGTGGCCGAGTTGGCGGC
>CANMZR010000368.1 GCA_947502375.1 Polyangiaceae bacterium | reverse complement strand
CGACCCGTTCGGGAGGCGTCCCGGAGGGCGGCTCGTGCAGCGTGTCACAGCTCCTCGCAGGCTGCCGAAAAGGCCCTCCGAGCGACCGTTACCCGCCCATGATCTGCGACTCGCGGTCGCTCACGCCGTGCTCGATCTTCTTGGTCGCTTCACCGACGAGCTCCTCGATTTTCTTCTCGCCGCGGCTGCCGTCGTCCTCGCTCACTTCCCCGTCTTTTACGAGGGTTTCGAGCATATCGACCGCGTCGCGACGATGTTTTCGCAAGACGATTTTTGCGTCCTCCCCGCAGCGCTTGGTCATCTTGACCATTTCCTTTCGACGGTCCTCGGTCAGCGGTGGGATCGGGATGCGAATCAGGTCTCCGTCGAGCTGCGGGTTTAGCCCGAGGCCGCTCTCACGGATCGCCTTGTCGATGCTGCTGGCCTGGCTCTTTTCCCAGGGCTTCACCGTCAGCATGCTCCCGTCCGGCACCCCGACGTTGGCCATCTGTGAGATCGGCGTCGGCACCCCGTAGTAATCGACCCGCACGCGGTCGAGAATGCTCGGGTGCGCTCGGCCCGTACGGACTTTCGATAGCTCCCGGCGCAACGCGTCGATGGTCTTCTCGATACCATCCGTAAGTTCGCTCAAAACCTCATCGATCATGCTGTTTTCCTTAGTCGCTGGAAAGCTTGCACGGCTTCGCCCCGCGGTCGATAGCGCGTCGTGTCTTTCAGCGATTCCGCTTGCGACGTGGCGCTGCCGACGCCCGCCGGTCGGTTGGGGTAGGGGCGCGAGCCCGCTGGCTGTAAGCTCAGCTTCGGGTCGCGTGGCGATCTGACCTATGCCCATGCGGGACCTCGATTGGCTCGAATACGACGTCCTCGTCGTCGATGACGAGGAAGACAACCTCGATGCGTTTCGCTTCGCGTTTCGAAAGTCGTTTCGGCTCCACTACGCACGGGATGCGGCTGAGGCTCTCGAGCTCGCACGGCGTGTCGAACCCGCGGTCGTCGTGGCCGATCAGCGGATGCCGGGGATGAGTGGCATCGACCTCTTGCGCTCCGTGAAAGTTCTCTTCCCCGACTGCTACGGGATTTTACTGACGGCTTATGCGGAGCTGGATGTGCTGGTTGACGCCGTGAATTCCGGAGCGGTCGATAGGTACGTTCCAAAGCCTTGGGACTCGAAGGAATTTCCGAGCCTGCTAAGGCAAGGGATAGCATCGTTCGCCACCCTCAGTGAAAACCGAAAGCTCCGTGAGCAACTCGCTGGCTACGCGTCGTATCTCGAGCAGCAGCACCGTGATCCATTGGATTTTGGCGCCCTTTTGCTCACGGCTCCAGACGAGCCGAAGCCCCCTGTGGCGGTTTCTCGAGCGGTCCTCGACGCCGTCGCCGAAGTTGCGCTGACGAACGACGCCGTCGTCCTCGAGGGCGAAACCGGTGTCGAGAGCGAGCTTGTGGCCCGCGCTATTCACCTGGAATCGATGCGTGAGGGGCGGCCTTTCGTCGCGGTGATGGCGCAGGCATTTCCAGGTGATGCGCTGGAGCGGGAGCTCTTCGGTTGGGGGGCGACTCACCTCAACGGTGTGTGGGGCGAGCGTGCTGGACGTTTCGAGCTCGCGCATGGTGGGACGCTCTGGCTGAACGAGCCGACGAACTTGACGCCCTCCCTGCAGGCTCGCTTGTTGCGGTTGCTCTCGGACCAGACGACGGAGCGCATGGGGGAGACGCGGGCTCGTGGTGTCGACGTTCGCTTGGTAACGAGCGTGGTGGGTGAGGCCCGCGAGGCCTTCGGCGAAGCGACGATGTTGCCTGGACTCTTCGCGCGGTTGACGGTGTTTCCGATTCGGCTTCACCCACTGCGAACGCGCAGCGAGCAACTGCGGCCGCTGGCGGAGCACTTTCTGGCGCGTCACGCGGCTCGGAATCGGGGGCCGGTCGCCGCCTTGTCGATGGAGGCGGCCGCGGAGCTGGAGCGTTACGAGTGGCCGGGTAACGTTCGGGAACTCGAGTCCGTGCTCGAGCGTGCGGCGATCCTCTCACGCGGTCAGGTCATCCTCGCCCAGCATCTCGTGTTTCAACCTTCGCCGTGTGCCAGCGGTCCCGCGGGTGGCAGCCCGATCGAGCCGAATGCCCGAGATTCGCTGGAGGTTCGACTCGAGGCCATCGAGCGGCAAGAGCTCGCCGCGGCTCTTTTGAGTGCGGGTGGAAACAAGACCGAGGTCGCGCGGGCACTCGGGATCCAGCGAACGACGCTCTATTACCGACTGAAGAAGCTCGGTCTCGATGGCTGAAGTTCTGAGGGCGTCGAAGCCCTTGCCGCGCGCCTTCTACGAGCGCTCGGCGCTCCTGGTTGCGCGTGAGCTCGTCGGGAAAGTTCTCGTGCATCGAACGGCTTTCGGCGTCGCTTGCGGACGCATCGTCGAGACCGAGGCGTACCGTGGGCCGAAGGACCTCGCCGCCCACACCGCGAACGGTCGAAGGACGCCTCGCAATGAAGCGATGTGGGGTGAAGCGGGGCGCGCGTACGTGTTCCAGTTGTACGGGGTGCACTGGGCTTTCAATGCCGTGACGGGTTTCTTGGGTGAGCCACACGCCGTCCTCGTTCGGGCGCTCGAGCCCGTGGCACCGTTCGAGCTTTCGGAGGCGCGTCGCGGCATGTCGGCCGAGCGGCGGGAGCTGATGAATGGACCTGGAAAGTTGTGCGCCGCACTGGGGATCGGCGCTGAAACGTACGGTGTTGATCTGTGCGGCACGAGCGCACTGACGATCGTCGAAGGTCTGCCGCGGGCACGTGTCGCTCGCTCGGCGCGCATCAACGTGGCTTACGCCGGCGAGTGGGCGAAGCGCCTTTGGCGCTACTACGAGGCCGGAAATCGCTGGGTTTCCGTGAAACCGCGCGACTGAGTCGAGGCCTGAGGTTCAGGCGGTAAGGCTCCACGAACCGGCGTAGAGGGCGGCTCGCCCTTGGCGTTCCAACTCGAGCAAGTGGGACTCGAGGCTCAGCCTCGCGAGCGGCCATAGCGCCGTTATCGTGTCGTCGTAGGCGAGTGGCAAGAGCGCATCGAGCGTGGCGGTTCCGGCGCGCTCGATGCTGTGAACGACCTTCGCTTCGCGCTTCAAGCGGTGGTCCACGTAATGACGAAAAAGGTTCCTTGGCTCCGTTATAGGTGCTCCGTGCGCGGGGAGCGCGACGTCGAGGACGAGTCCTTCCAAGCGTCGCAGCTCGGCGAGGTAGTGGCCGAGGTGCCCATCGATGGGATCGATGAGGATCGTGCCGGCACTCGCGACCATGTCGCCGACGATCGCGATGCGGAGGCTCGGCTCGACCAGGCACACGTGCCCTGGAGCATGCCCGGGCGTGAACATCACGCGCCAGATTTGCGAGCCCAATCGAAGCTCATCGCCTTCGGCCAAGGTGCGCGCGACGGGGACCTCGATGCGGCTGGCGGTTTCGGCGTGTGCCCACACCGGTAGGCCGAGTGCCTGCGCGAACCGACTCGCGCCCCCGACGTGATCGGGATGGTGGTGAGTGACGACGATGGCCTCGATTGCGTGTGTTTTTGCAACGTCGTGCGCCCATCGGAGCCAAGCAGCTTGCTCGTCCTCAAAGGGAGTAGCCGGCTCGACGAGGACACACGGCCCATCGCCGAGGGCGTAGCTATTCGTGTGGGTCGCCGGCGGCAAGGTGGGCGTTAGCGCCGGAAACCACGCGACGCCGGGAGCAATATCGACCGGCCGATTCACCGCTCGAGAACCGTGGCAAGGCCTTCGCCGCCCCCGATGCAAATCGACGCGCAGCCACGCCGCACACCCGCATCGCGCATCGCGTAGAGGAGGGTCGTCAAGATGCGTGCACCACTCGCGCCTATCGGGTGACCGAGGGCGACCGCACCGCCGCGCACGTTGACAGCGTCCAGCTCGATACCGCACAGTTTCGCGACGACGAGCGGGACCACGCTGAAGGCTTCATTGATCTCGTGAAGACCGATGTCCTTCGTCTCGAGCGAGAGCTTCTTCAACACCTGTTTCACAGCGGCTGCAGGCGCGGTCGTGAACCAGTCGGGTTCTTGTGCAGAAGCCCCATAGCCGGCGATGCGTGCGAGCGGCTCGAGACCGTGCTCTTTCACCGCCGCTTCGCTCGCGAGCACGAGTGCACAGGCGCCGTCGTTGATCGAGGAAGCGTTGGCAGCCGTGATCGTTCCGTCCTTCTTGAACACTGGACGCAACGCCGCGAATTTTTCGGGCTTGCCACGGCCCGGCTCGTCGTCGACGGACACGATGATTGGCGCGCCTTTGGCCTGCGGAACCGACACCGGAGCTATCTCGTCGTTGAAGCGGCCCTCCGTTTGGGCAAGCACGGCGCGCCGGTAGCTCTCGGTCGCGAAAGCGTCCTGAACCTCACGGCCGAGTTCGTACTCGGTCGCGCATTTTTCCCCAGCAATTCCCATGTGAAAATTGCCGTAGGGGTCCCATAGCCCATCGTGAATCATTCCGTCGATGAGTTCACCGTTGCCCATCCGGTAGCCGTCGCGGGCTTTCTGAAGATAGTAGGGAACTCGCGACATCGACTCTTGTCCGCCGGCCACGACGACCTCCGCGTCTCCGAGGGCGATGCTGCGGGCACCGAGGAGTACGGCCTGCATTCCCGAGCCGCAGACTTTTCCGACGGTGGTCGAGGGCACGGCATCCGGCAGCCCCGAAAAACGCGAGGCCTGCCTGGCCGGTGATTGGCCGACGCCGGCCGTCAGCACGTTGCCCATATAAAGTTCGTTGACGGCGTGAAGTGGAACCCGCGCTTGATCGAGCGCCGCCCGAATCGCGATGGCCCCGAGCTCGGGCGCGGACAAGGAGGCGAACGAGCCGAGAAACGCGCCGAGTGGCGTGCGCTTTGCGGCGACGATGTAGACGGGGCGCGGAAGACTCATCTTGCCTTCATAAACGCTCCCGGCGTGAAACGGTAGGGTGCTCTCGGCTTTGGCGCGCGAAGCTCGTCAGCGTGGCGCGGCTCGTTGCAGCCGTGCCCTCGGCTCCCTCCTGCGGTGGACAAACAATCGCTTTCCCGGAAGCAACGCCCGCGGCAAAGCCTTAACAGCCGCCGCGTTTGGTGTAACC
>CANMZR010000367.1 GCA_947502375.1 Polyangiaceae bacterium | reverse complement strand
CACCTCGGCAACTTCGTCACCCCGATCGCCGTGATTGAGTTCACGTGCGCGGCCCTCTTCGCGATCCCCAAGACCTCTTCGCTCGGCACGCTGCTGGTCACCGGCTACTTCGGCGGCGCCGTGGTGGCGCACCTGGCGGCGAACGACGTCGCCGGGGTTGTCCCCGCGCTGGTCCTCGGTGCGCTCGCGTGGGGCGCGAACTATCTTCGCAATCGCCAGATGTTCGGGTCGCTGTAATTGGACCTATTTTCCTTGGGCTCTTCCTGTGCGGACTCGGCGTTTATAGTGTCGTCGCGCCCGTGGAAAAATACGCCGAGTTCTATGGCATTGCTGGTGACGGATCGGCGATTCGAGGTTGGATTCCGGCCAAAGGGCTGCGGGACTTCACGCTGGGTACTATTACCTTCATTATGACCCCGGTGCCCTGAAATACTTCGTACCGTTGATCCCAATGATTACCATTGGCGATGCCGTGATCACCTCGCGGTTCAGCAAAGCTGGCGCGAAATCTGCTTTGGGCTCCACGATGTTGCCCACCGCCCCGATGTTGGTAGGTGGCATGCCGCCATTCTCGCGGAACCACCGCGTTGCAACCACTCTTGATATTTTTATTTTGAGCGCCGCATCCTCATTCGTTAATCCGCGAGTGATCGCCTCCCAGAAAGCTTGTCGATGTTCCCGTGTTCCGGCAGTCGGACGCTCAGTCGAACGTGTCGCACTGCTTACTGTGTAATCAATCTGTCTACGTTTCGATGTATTCATTGTCACCCCTTGCTGTTGAGGTGTTGCGACAGCCGATTGAATTCACCACTTCCCTCCCCCAGGTGTCCGTCTTCCTTGATGTCCCCACGTCCGAATGGACCGCGTCGAACGCGACCGTGATCTTCCACCAGCCGCGGTTTCGGAAGGAATCGAGTCGATGTCCATACCAACCTCACGATGCCACGTAGGCGCGCCACCGATCGACTGAAACGGGCCTCACCGGCCTGGAGCGGCTAACCTGACAGCGCTTCAGCGCGAACGCATAGGCGGCAGTTCGCGCAGGATCGTCTTCAGCTTCGCACGGTAGTCCGCTTCGCGGGAGAACAAGCTTTGGTCCTTGCGCAGCTGGAGCACGTGCGGACTTCCCTGGCGCAGTGTGGTGTGCAGGACGGGCAGCTTCGCCGAGTCGATTATTCTGTGGATATGTTGACGCCGGTCCTTGGCGAGGGGCCAGTCGTGGCCTTCGTCGTTTGATCGGAGAACGCGCGCGAGCTCCTTGCAGTCAGCGCAAGGACAGCTCAGGGCCTGCGTGATGGACCAGTCACCCGACGCGCGCGCTGGTGTTTGTAGAAGCGTCTCGAGATGCTCCAAGCACACGCGGTGCAGCGCGGATCCGGTCACCTGTGCCCGGAGTGCCGGGGAACGGGCAACGCATTTCTGCAGCACCTGCAGCAAGAGCAACACGGGAAAGCGCGGTTTGTCGCCAAGCAAGAGGGCTGTCACGTCATCTACGACGCGGAGCTCGGACATCGCTACGGCGGCGGCGAGCACGTGGGCCAGGTAGGTTGACTCGTCCGAGAACAATTTGAGGTCAAGCCACGCTTGGTGCTGCTTCAGGGCGGCGCGACAACGGTCGAGGGATATTTTTGCCTCCCGTTTGAGCAACCACGTCGCCAGCTCTCGGCATGGAGGACGCTCGCTTAGGTAGAGATCTTCGCAGAGGTCTGCAAGCCCTGACACCCACGGGGGCGTGCGCCAGGCTGAGTCCTTCGTCCATTCTGAAAACAGAGTTTCGCCCCATGAGCTGCCGTGCTTGTCGACCAAAGCCACAAGGTCGCGGCGCGCGGTCGTAGTCTGTAGGCGGTGCACCCCGAGCGGTAAGAGCCATTGCTGTGCGAGCTTCGCATCGTCGATGCGCGTAGACAGCTTGAGCAGTGTCGCGAAGAAGCGGTCGTTCTTGACGCTCCCCGCGGTGCTCCCCCATCGCGGCAAGATCTTTCTGACCTTTGCTTCGAGCTCAGTCGTGCTTTTGCGCGGCAGCGCCAGCAGCAGGTCGACCGCCCATTGCGGTGACATCTGCGCCTGTAAAGCGAAGGTGTTGTCCCGTGGCCACATCACGAACGCGGCTCGGTGGTACCAGCGATCCACGGTGTTGCCGTAGTTGCCCTGATAGCCTTCGTGTTCGCTCTTGAACGGATCCATGTCGACAGAGGGCTTGGTAAAGTGCAGCTCGGCATCCTCGACCGTTCCGCGAACCCCGAAGGCGAGCTTGCCTTCGGCGGAAAGCCAGTGGGTCAGCTCGATGGTGCTTTCTTGAAGCTCGATGAGCTCGTACGAGTCGTCGTCGGACGTCTCTTCGTGCATGTCCCAGCGGCGGCGTCCGTAGCGTTCGCGGTGGTAGTCGTCCTCGCACATCCAACTTTCGTGGACCTCAGCGAGCGCGAGGTAGTGCTCGCAGTCGAGTTGCTCCGCCACCTTTTGCAGCGCGGCGACACGCATGCGATCGCCGTTCTTGAGGTGGTTCCACGAAAGGCTGCGCTCCGTGTACTCGTGGTCCAATAGGTAGACGAAGCGTTCAGGAGCCACGGGCTCGGTACGTCGGTAGCGATCCGCGATCGGTACGGAAAAGTGCTCGCGTACGCGCTCGGTCAAGTGATTGACGAGATCTGCGGGGGCTTTCAGGGGCCCTGCGTCCGACTGACCCTCGAGTAAGAGTTGATAGGTGAGCGCAATCCGAAAGCCCTTCGAGACCGCGCTGACCTCGTGGTGGCAGTCTGCATAGAAGGCCAAAAGCGACAGATCCGTCGACTGGCTCTTGATGCGGCGGAAGCTCTTCTTCTCGCCACGGTGTTCCACGCTCAGGGAGCCGCCGCCGTACTCCGACGGCAGCACCACCACGAGCGTTGCCACCATGTCGTCGCTTTTCTCGGAGTCCTGGTGGGCCTTGAAGAACTGTCCTTCTTCGTACAGCACCAGCTTGTCGAAGATGGCCTTGAGCTCACACCCTTCGGGCAGGCCGAGCTCTTCCCGAACCGTCGCGAGATGCTTCGCGAGCGCTGGCTTCCAACGTCGCGCGGCGATCTTCACGCGGCTGGTCGCGATCTCCCAGGTGTTGCGCACCGTAGGGTCGTGCAGGGTCTGCTCGCGCAATCCAAAGAGTGACGGGCGTGCCACGCTGCGAAGCTTCTGGGCGACTCGCGCAGTGATGGGAAGGGTGAGCTGGCCGACGCCCGTGATCGCGATTTCGAGATCGTCTGCAGGCGCGCGCAAGCGGGTCGCGAACGTTCCAGGGGCTTCGAGCTGAGCGAGCAAATCGGTGATAGCGGTGGTCACAGGCCCAGCTCCCGGCCGAGTATTTTCGTCACGAAGCGCTCGCCTGCGCCCTCTGCTGCGACCATCTGTCGAACGCGCTCCCGCACGTCGGCCGCGCTGCCGTGGCGCTCGGCGGCCGCGAGCGTCGCACGGTAGGCTTCCCACACGTCGACGCCGGTGATCTCGTAGCCGTATCCTTGCACGAGCCAGTACAGCGACAAGAGCCCTGCGCCGACGGCGAAGGCCGGCTGCTTCTCGGTGTAGTCCCGTGCGGCGCGTGCGAGCGTCTTCGGATCACAGGGCGTGCGGCTCGCGACGGCGAGCGCTTCGTCGTAGAGGCCCGCGTCCTTCGCGGCCGCGAACCACTTGCCCTCGTCGCCGGGAGTGGTCTTCACGAGGTCGGCGAGGACTTCACCCGCCGCCTTGTGCGGGTACTTCTTCGAGACGGCGCGGAACGTCGCGAGGTACGTGCCGCCCTGGTTCACGCGCACGCCGTAGCGCGCGTACGCCTCGTCAGCCATGCCCGACGAGAGGAGGATCTCCTCGCACACTGAATCGACCTCGTAGTCGCTTGCCCAGGGGCTTCGGCAGGACTCGGCGTAGCGAAGGGCCTCGGCCTTTTTGCCGCTCGCTACCATCGCCCGCACGGCCCACTGCTTGTACGGCCAGATCGCGTCGACGCGCAGCAAGTCGATGAGCTCGCCCCAGCGCTCGGCGCGGTAGAGCGCGCTCAGGCACGCCGATGTCCCGTGGAAGTAGCCGCGCAGGGTCTTGTCCGGGTTCAGCGCCATTCGCGTGATCCCGACGAGTTTGTTCGCCCAAGCGGACGCGACCTCCTTCGATGCGCACAGCTCGCCCCAGTGATCGGCGAGCCGCTCGATGTACGGGATCCGATCCTCCTGATGCGCCTCGAACAACCGCTCGAGCCAAGCGTCGCGCGTCTTCGCGTCAGCGGGCGCGCTGGCGATGATCGGCACGAGCGCCCCGATGGCGTTGCCAACCGCCGTACCGATGGAGCCCGACGAGCTGTCGACGTGCTCGAGCGCGGGCGACACCCGCTCGAGAAATGCGATGGCCCCCTCACCGGCGAGAAGTGGCTCCTTCTTGGCGACCTTTTTGATCTCGGTGACGGCCTGCCTGATGCGCGTGATGGCTGGCTGCGACTTCCAACCGAAAGCGTGCCGGCGGAAGCGCGCCTTGAACTCCCACTTGCGAGCTTCAGCCATCACCGGGAACCTTCACGTCCGCCGCGAGCCGTAGCGCGCGCTCCGCAACCTCTCGCGCGCGGGCCAGCTCGGCGCGCAGCTCCTCCTCGGTGGGCAGGTACATCTGGTAGTGACTGCTGAGGATATGTTCGTTGTTCTCGGGCTGGGTGTTCTTCGACATCGCGTTGTTCTTCTCGGAGCGGAGGACGATACCAAAAATCCTAGCCTCGTGCGCTCGCACGCGGCCTTGAGCTCGTAGAACGCGCGCGCCGTCGGGTTCGCGACCCGCATGAGGAGCAGGTAGTGCGTCCAACCGAGGTACGGCGGAAAGGGCGTTCGCGGTGATCGGGTTCGGCGGAAGCATCTTGCGAACCATATGGGCCCTGAAAGCCTCGGTGTAGAAGGTCACGGTCTCATCTCGCTGTTCGTCCCCAGGGTGGCGGTCACATCGTCAGCTCTACGCGGGCGATGCGACAACTACGCTGACACTGGGGGATCGACTGGGGGATCGACTGGAGCGCACCGAGAAGTTAAGAAGCGGCATGCGCAACGTCGTTCATGGTTTCTCAATGGCTCGCCGAATCGCGCTGTCTATCGCGGTCGTCGCATCGATGGCGTGTTCGCC
>CANMZR010000366.1 GCA_947502375.1 Polyangiaceae bacterium | reverse complement strand
GGTTATGCGGATGGAACACAGGCGGTCGAGATGGACCCCTTGTCGCTGCTCTGCCGACTCGCGACGAGTGTGCCGCCGCCGCGCTACCACACTGTGAAGTACGCGGGCGTGCTCGCCCCGACAAACCCACCCGCGAATCACACCCGAACCACCAACCCCTGCCGATGCGGTCAAAACAACCGAGCAGAGCCCAACACCCAAACATACGGCCAACAACTATCGCCCATGGGCTGAGCTGCTCCGGCGGCTGAGCTGACCAGGCGGACGGTCGGCGAGGACGTTCTCGAGTGCCCGCAGTGCTGTCAGAAACGCTGCCCACGGCGCATGAAGCTTCTTGCTATGGTCACGGACGAGCGCGAGGTGACACGCTATCTCGCCCACCTCGGCGAGCCGAGCAACGTCCCCGCACGCGCTTCGAGCCGCGGACCGCCCTGCTGGAAAAGCACCGTCCTGCGCCGCAAGGCCCTCGATGAGGTTTTTTAGTAGGTTATGGTTTAGTTGATATGGGTTGTAAGGGAGATGTGTGGTTTGGTTTGTGATCAGGCCAACGTGCGCCCGTTTGCACGCCCCCGGCCACGCGCCAAACGCCCGCCTCGAGTAACGCGCCGCAGACGTGCGGCCCGCCCTCGGCGCTGCTCTCGACCGCACTGTCATGGGTGCGGATGGGTGCTTGATTTACCTACGCTCTCAGGAAGACGAGGCCATGATACGCGCGATGAACTTCCCGGCCGACGAGCAGGGGCTCGAGGTCGCAAAGATGACCATGCTCACGCCATATCTCGCGCGGCTTGCACCGCCGACTGCTTTACCGAAAGAATAGAAATCATGGCGATCGTCGACAGGAAATCTCTCCCTCCGGTGGATCCGAACTCGCTCGAGCCGTCGCAAGAGGAAAAACTGCGCGGGTACGCCGATATCGCCAAGCGGAGCTGGCGCGGCCTTATCGACACCATCGAGCAGATGCACGGCGCCATCGCTTCAAAGCCTTATGACATTCTCGTTCAGCTTCCGGTCATCGGCGAGCCCGTCGCCCTGATTCGAGCGGGACATGAAGGTGCCACGCGCCTCGTTTACACGTTGGTGCGCGCGGGCGGTTCGGCGGCTCTCGCGCTGACGGAGCTGGCGAAGCCCACGATCCCAGGGGAAAAGAGCGAGCAACACGTGCGCGCGGCCCTCAACGGTGTGTTCGGCGACCACCTCGCGAAAGCAGACAATCCGCTGGCTTCGAGCATGCAGCTCGTGTCTCTTCCTGGTCGCAATGCCGGCGCGCCAGCCCAAGGCGAAAAGCTTTGCCTCTTTGTTCACGGTTTGGCCCTCGACGAGTCTTGTTGGAAAATCGAAGCCGACGGCGTCGACTTTGGCCGAGGACTCGCGGAGCGATTCGGGTATGTTCCCCTGTACCTGCGGTACAATAGCGGGTTGTCACTCGAAGCCAATGGCAATGATTTCGCCGCGCTTTTGGACATTCTCGTGGCCGAATGGCAGCCGAAAGAATTGTTGCTCATTGGCCACAGCATGGGCGGCCTGCTGATTCGCATCGCGCTTGACCTTGCTCACCGCACCAACCAGCCGTGGCCGGAGCGGGTACGCACGGCGATTTGCCTGGGTTCGCCGCAGCTCGGCGCGCCGCTGGAGCGGGCGGGCCACGTGGTCACGCGCATCCTCGACGCGTTCGACGTGACCGCGCCCCTCGGCACGCTTGGCAACCTGCGGAGTCAGGGCATTCAGGACTTGCGCTATGGCCTCGGTCAACTTCTCGACACCAACGCGTCGCCGGCGGACCTGCCCCATGTGGCGTATCGCTTTCTTGGCGGCAATCTCGCCGAACATCCGAATCATCCGTTTGGTCACGTGATTGGGGACGGGCTGGTGCCGATCAACAGCTCGACGCTCCCGATGGCGCAAGGCAACGTGGCCACGCGCATGGTCGGAAGTCTCAACCACATGCAGTTGCTCCGAAACGAAGAGGTTTTTGAGCAAATTTCCTCGTGGCTTCAGCCCTGACTCAAACGGCTCGACACGGGTCGCCGGCCTATCGCCCGTCGCGGACGCTCACTCCCCGAGGCGGCGCGGCGTGAGCGGTGAGTGCCAACATTGTTGTCGGATGAAAATTCAAGCCGCGGCGACCCGATCCTGACGCGATTGCGCGCTCAGCGCACCCAAAACCAAGACGGGAGCGGTCACCGTGGTGCAGCGCACTTCGTCCGACTTGCGACTCAACCTACACCTTCACGTCATCTTCCTCGACGGGAGCTATCGTGAACAGGCTCGGTACCCTAATCGGCGCGCTAGCCTGGGAGCAACTCGGTCACTTGCAGAGCCGTGAGGTCGGTGAGGTGCTGGAGCGGGCTTTGTGCCCCCATGCCCTTTTCGCCGCTGGCCCTTAGTCAGCATTTTTCCGGACCGAATGTCGTCCGGTGGCTGGACCAGGTCTTCGACTACTTGAGTTTGCCGAGCGGCGGAGTGATACATGTTGCAGTCGAATAGTCCGCGCCGACCCCGTCGTGGGATTGCGGGTGCGCGCAGCCCATGATCACTTCGTGATCGCAGCCGACCACTCGGTAAACGTCCATGTTTTCATCGATTGCGCCGAGGGAATGGCTCGCCTGGTCGACAATCCACTTTGCGAGGCGCTCTGGATCGGCGGCGACTTCGCTTGGGGGTTCTCCGGTCGGAAGCTTTGGAAAGTAGTTGCTGATGCGAAGGTCCGAGCGCTTGGTCACTTCCACCCGGTTTAAGGGGCAGCTAAATTCCTTCGCGAAGTGTTCCTGGGCGCCCGTCGCGAGGGGCTTGCAGTTGCCCAGACTGAACATCATCGTCAAGGTGAAGCCGTATGTGACGTTCATGGCTCCTGCGGTAGTGTCAGCGGGCTGGCGACGCTAGTTAAACGTGGCTGCGCGCGGTTACTTGATTGCGGCGGCCGATCTCATCGTCACGAAGATCCTCGCCGGCCGCCCCAATGATCTCGAAGATGCCTCGAGCCGCGGACCGCCCTACTGGAAAAGCACCGTCCTGCGCCGCAAGGCCCTCGATAAAATCGCCTTCCAGCAGGCCACGCCCCAGTCGACACGGACCGCAAGGGAGATGTGCGCCCCGGCCTCGCCGTTGCTCTCGCCGCGGACCCTTCACGGGCTATCGCGCCGCGAGGTTTAAGCGGCTCCTCGACACGAGTACCTCACCGTACTACGAGCCCCGCAAGACCCCTAGTATCCAATCTTCCTGGACCCGCGCCGCCACGCGCGCGCTCTCCGTCACGGTGGCGCTCGCCTCATGGGCGGTAGCCACCGGAGGCTGTTCGACGCCTGTCACGAACGAGACCAACAACACGTTTATCGCGCCGATCTGCGACGGCGGAACGATGCTCTGTGACGACGGCTGCGTGGACGTTTCGACCGACCGCGACAACTGCGGCGCGTGCGGTCTGGGATGCGCTGGGACGTGTTCGCAAGGGATCTGCAGCTTGACCTGCCTCGGCGGCTTCATCGTCTGCGATGACGCGTGCGTCGATGTGCAGAACGATCCCGCGAACTGCGGCGAGTGCGGCAACGCGTGCGGCGCCGGCAAGGTCTGCTCGCTCGGCAAGTGCGAGGTCGAGTGCCCCATTGGGTCGCTCTTGTGTGGCAACGCGTGCGCGAACCTAGCGACCAACGCGAACAACTGCGGCGGTTGCGGCAAGGTGTGCGCGGGCGCCCCGAACGCGGACGGAACATGCGCCGCGAGCGTGTGCGGCATCGCGTGCGACGAAGGTTTCGCGACCTGCGACGGCAATGAGGTCAACGGCTGCGAGACCGACACGGCCGGTGACCCGCTGAACTGCGGCGGCTGCGGCAACGTGTGCGAAGGCGTCGCAAACGGTGCGCCGGCATGCGCCGCGAGCAAGTGCGGCATCGCGTGCGACGCGGACTACTCCGACTGCAGCGGCGCGTGCGTCAACGAGCAGACGGACGCGAAGAACTGCGGCGGCTGCGGCAAGGCCTGCAGTAACGGCGAAATCTGCAAGGTCGGTGCCTGCGAGGTCTGCGCGATGCCCTCGGGTCACTGGTACGAAGGCGAGCTTGGCCAGAGCTGCAACCAGGTTTGCATGAGCCACGGCGGGTTCGACGTCGACGCTTCGCAACACTCGGGAAACAGCGTGGGGAAGTGCTTCGAACCGACCAAAACCGACGGAGACAACTGGAAATCGGTCGAATGCATGTCCACCGACAACAACACCAATTGGGGCGCGAATGGCGACACGCCGGACGGCGACTTCACGAACGCCGCCTGCCACCTCGCCTGCGCCTGCAATCAGTAGTCTCGCGTGAGAAAAATGTTCCAGGCTCGAAGTGAGCCTGGAAGACGGTTGGGCGCGACGGCGACGATTCTGTTTCGCCCCCCCGTCGAACGGTACGACGAGGACGCCTGCCCGCTCGGTAGGCGTTGCCCCCGCCGGCTCTTCCGAGCTCGCGGGGGCGACCTGTTTTGTGGGGTACCAAAGGGTCGGAAGACAACGGCACGTTGACCAAGAGTTCGCGGCGCTTGCCCGGTCTCGGCGGTTGGGTAACTCGGTGACGATCCGTGCGTTGATGTTCAGTCACTTTGCCGTGAGGTCGAGGAGCCGTTGCTTCTTCCTGGTTTTGTCGCAGAGAAAGTGAATCCCTGGTGTTCTTCGGCGGCTTCTCACAGTCCGTGAAGGGCCACGTACCATCCACCCGCGAGCAGCGCAGCGTTCGCACACACCATCAAGACCGGCGAGAACAAGAGATCGCGTGCGTACCGGAGCTCGAGCGTGTTCATCACGACGAGCGCGACGGTTTGAATGGCGACGCAGATCGGCAAGAAGCGACCCACGAGCATCCACGCCCCGAGGCCAACTTCGCCGAATGCCACGAGATTCGTGACGAGCTGGGCGCGCGATTCGCCCGTCACACGCGCGACGATCCGGCGATGGCGCGGCAGCGCGTCGAGCGCCTTGAAGACCAAACCGAACACGAGCCTCGATGCATGGTTCGGGAGCGCGTAATCTGCGCCCGAACATGGTTGCTCGAGCCATCACGCTGCACCCTCCATCCGTTCGCCAGGGCGCTCTGCTCCGCGTGGCGCTCGTCGGTCTCGCGGCGCTCGCGCTCGGAACGATGGCAACGCCCGCGCGTGCCGCGTCACCCTACG
>CANMZR010000365.1 GCA_947502375.1 Polyangiaceae bacterium | reverse complement strand
AGCGGGCGATGGGTGAGCTCGTAGACCTGCCAGCCGACGGCCACGCCCTGCATCTGAAAGCCGATCATGCCAAAGATCCGAGCGAGCAAATAGCGACGAAAGGCTGGATAGCCGAGCGCCACCGTGGGCCTTGCACTCGAGGTCATCGTCACGCGTACCGGCTCACTTCGCTGCGAGCGTGAGCTCGACCGTCGCAACCGGTGCCGACGTCACCGTCACCTTGGCCTCGGTCGTACCAAGCACCTCGTGCCACGCGGCGATGGTGAACTCACCCTCGGGGAGCTTCTCGATTGCGAAGCCGCCGTCCTCGCCGGTGACGGCAAAGAAGGGGTGCTCGACGACGCCCGCGTAGGACCGCATCCACGGATGCAGATCGCATTGGATCGTCGTCATGACGCTCGGGTTTTCAAGAGGCACGTCACGGGTCTCACCGCGCGTGAACGCTTGATTGAACTCGGGGGCGCGCACGTTGTGCGGAACAGCGTCGTGGTTCCCGACTCGCAGCGACTGACCCGCGACGAGGCCGAAAACGCGGGGGGTGAACTCACAGCCTTCCTGGTCGAGCTGAACGGGGACCTTCGGGGTCTCGTAGGTGCCTTCGGGGAGCCCCGCCTTCACGTAAACGAAGACGTCGGCGAGCTTGCCACCGGTCGCCCGTACGAGCGGCAAGGTGGCCGCACGGAGCGAGCGGCACTCGTCGAGTTTCGCGCCGCCCCAAGCTTCGGGAGCCGGAGCCGGTCCCGTGAGCGTGACCGAGCCGCGGAGCGTCGTCGCGCCAACTACGCCTTTTTTTGAAGCCACTCGGGGCATGGCGGCGCGCTTCACAGGTGGTGGCGGCGGAGCCGTGACGACGACTGCGGCGGCGGCGCGAAAACCGATGACGAACGCCACGAGGAGCAGTCCGAGCGCGAGCACTGCATGCACCATCGTCCCGTCGGAGTTCTTCGCGGGTGCGCCCTCGCCGGCGTGAGTCGGACCGCGAAACACCCGAGCGACAGCGAAGCCCACGAGAAACAGGCCGCCGACCCACCAATGCATCCGCGGGCTGCCCACGATCATCGGCGCGTGGTTCGAGATCATCAAAAGCACCAGCGGGATCGCCAAATAGCTGTTCTGTTTCGAGCGGAGCGGACCGGTCGCCGAGAGGTTGCTCGGGATCTCTTTGCCATCGAGCAGAGCGGCGAGCATCTTGCGCTGCGTTGGCAAGATCCGCATCCACACGTTCGCGGCCATGATCGTCCCTATCATCGCACCGAGGTGGATGAAGACCGCGCGCGGGGAGAGCCAGGCACGCAAGAACCAACTCGCGGCGACGAACGAAACCCAGCCGACCGCTGCGACGAAGAGCTCGTTGCGACCGATGGGCGAGCGAACAAGGAGGTCGTAGATGACCCAGCCCCCAAAGATCGTGAGGAGTCCGACCACGACCCCGGTTGAGTGATTCTGGCCAGGCTCGACCAGCAATCCGCCACGGTAGTAGACGACCGCGAGCAACAGCGCACCACTCACCCAGGTGGTCGCCGACTCGTATTTGAACCAGTGCAAGACGCCGTATTTGCCCTCGAGCCGCTTCTGCTTTTCGACGAAGTAAAAGCCGCCGCCGTGCACCATCCAAAGCCGGCCGCGCACGTTCGGCGGGGTGGCTTCATCGCGCTCGAGACTCTTCTCCATAAAGTTGAAGAGGTAGGTGGACCCAACCCATAAAATCGCTGCAAAAACATGGGTCCAGCGAAGCGCAACGCTTAACAACTCGAAGAGGTCACTCACGGCGCGCGGAGTATCGCTTTGAATGGACTCCAAAGGCACAGGAATCGCGACGTTTTTTGATGGGTGCCGCTGACGGCAAGCGGGTGTTAGCCTCTCGGTCCTGTGACAGAGCAAGGTCTCCGAAGCAAACGAGTGCTCGAAGAAACAGGATTCGGTGAGCGAGTCGTGCTGTTCGATCGTGGCAAGGTCAGCGCCGTGCTCGCGCCAGCGGACCCCCGCGCACAAGCCGCTGACGTCGAGGACCTCGGAGCGCTCGTCCTCATGCCAGGCCTCGTGGATTGCCACGTTCACCTGAACGAGCCTGGTCGCACCGAGTGGGAGGGCTTCGAGACGGGCACGCGCGCGGCTGCGGCAGGCGGCGTCACGACGCTCGTGGACATGCCACTCAACTGCACGCCCGTGACGACGAGCAGCGCGGCCCTCCGGCAAAAACTCGCCGCTACGGAAGAAAAATTGTGGGTCGACGTGGGCTTCTGGGGTGGCGTAGTCCCTGCAAATTCACGTGGTGGCGAGCTCACGGCCTTATCCAAGGCGGGCGCCCTCGGCTGCAAGGCCTTCATGGTTCACTCGGGAATTGAGGACTTTCCCGAGTGCCGCGAGGAGCACCTCCGCCAGGCGATGCCGGAGCTCCTCGACGCGGGACTGCCCTTGCTCGTTCACGCCGAGCTGGAACTTCCGACCTTGGCCGATCCAAGCCCGCGAACGCGCTACGCGCACTACCTCGCTTCGCGCCCCGCCGCCTGGGAAGAAGCCGCCATCGCGATGATGGTGCGCCTCTGTCGCGAGACCGGCTGCCGCGTGCATGTCGTGCATCTCTCGGCCGCGGGGGCACTGCCGATGATCGAGGCGGCCAAGCGCGAGGGGTTGCCTTTTTCAGTCGAAAGCTGTCCGCACTACCTGTGCCTGCGGGCCGAAGATATTGCCGATGGCGCAACCGCCTGGAAGTGCGCACCACCCATCCGCGAAGAAGCGAACCAGGGAGGCCTCTGGCGAGGGTTGTTGGGCGGCGTCATCGATCTCGTGGTGAGTGATCATTCACCGTGCACGCCCGCGTTGAAGGTGCTCGAACGCGGAGACTTCATGGACGCATGGGGCGGCATCGCCTCGCTCGGATGGGGCTTGCCCGCAATCTGGACCGAGGCCTCACCCAAGGGCGCGTCGATCGAGGACGTCGCTCGCTGGATGTGCCGAAAACCAGCCGAGCTCGCGGGCTTGGGTGACCGAAAAGGTCGCATCGCGCCGGGCTACGCGGCGGACTTCGTGGCGTGGGATCCCGACGAACGTTTCACGCTGACCGACGCGCAGTTGTTCCAGCGGCACAAGCTGTCGCCCTACCTCGGTCGGGAGTTCCGCGGCCGCGTCCACGGCACTTGGCTCGCGGGCGCGAAGATTTTTGAGCACGGCCGCCACCTCGGCGGACCGCGTGGCAACACCCTGCTCGGTAGAGGACATCAGGCATGAGCACAGAGGACGGAGCAGCCGCATTCGCAGGACTCGTGGATCTCGCAGCGCGCACCGTGGGCGGACAAGTCCTGCTCGCGAGCGACGACTTTTTCGCGCAAAAGGAGAACCTCATCGAGCCGGGGCGCGGGGTATTCATCCCGGAAAAATACACGGAGCGTGGCAAGTGGATGGACGGCTGGGAGTCGCGGCGAAGGCGCGTTCCAGGCCATGATTGGTGCATCGTCAAGCTGGGCGTCCGAGGCCAGGTTCACGGCGTGGACATCGATACGAATCATTTTCTCGGCAATCACCCACCGTATGCGTCGCTCGAAGCGTGCGACGTCTCAGGCAACGTGACCCCGGAGGCTCTTTGCGACACGGTCGAGTGGACCGAGGTGGTGGAGGCCTCCCCGTTGAAACTCGGTGCGCAGAACCTCTTCGCGGTATCGGACCGTGGGCCGTTCACGCACGTGCGGCTCAGGATCTTCCCGGACGGCGGCGTCGCGCGGCTGAAGATCTTCGGCGTGCCCGCTCCGGCCACCGTACCCGAAGGCCGCATCGATCTCATGGGGGTGACGAATGGCGGTCGCTCGGTCGCGTGCAGTGACAATTTCTTTTCACCCATGGTCAACCTCATCCTCCCGTCGCAAGCCGAGAACATGGGCGGTGGCTGGGAGACACGTCGGCGCAGAGCGCCCGGAAACGAGTGGATCATCGTGAAGCTGTGCGCCCCTGGCATCCTTGACGAGCTTGAGCTGAACACGGCTTTCTTCAATGGGAACTACCCCGACATGGCGGCGGTGGACGGTCTCGCGTGGCCAGATGCTCCCGTCACCGCGCTCGTTCCCAACGTGGACGGTAGCGAACTCGAGTGGCAGCCCGTTTTGAGCCGCAGGAAGTTGCAGGCCGATCGCGTGCATCGCTTCGCGGAGCTTGAAGCTCGCGGACCGTTCACTCACCTGCGACTGCGCATTTTCCCGTGCGGCGGAGTTTCTCGCATGCGGGCGTGGGGCCACGTGACGAGCTTGACGGGCATGGCCAAAGAGGGTGGCCTTGGCACCTTCAACGCGCTCACCCACGAGCACGCGGTGGCTCAACTCATGCGCTGCTGTGGCTCGACGCGGTGGGCCACTCGAATGGCAACGCGGCGACCCTTCGTAAGCCTCACCCAACTGCTTGGCGCGGCCGAGGATTCCTGGTGGAAGCTCGGCGAGGCAGACTTTCGGGAAGCGTTTTCCCATCACCCCGAAATCGGGGCGGACACAGCGAAGCTACGTGAGCGTTACGCCCCGACCGCGAGTTGGTCCGCGAGCGAACAGTCCGGCGTGACCGCTGCGAGCGACGCGACGTTGACGGCGCTCGCCAAACAGAACCGCGCCTACGCAGAGCGCTTTGGCCACGTCTTTCTCGTGTGCGCGACGGGAAAAAGCGCAGACGAAATGCTCGCAAAGCTTACGGAGCGCTTCGATCATGCGCCCGAACTCGAGCTTCGAATTGCAGGGGGGGAACAGGTAAAAATCATGCTGCTACGCCTGAAGCAGCTCATCCATGAGGCCTCAGAAACGGTTTGAAAAAGCACCCAGCCACCATCACTTCGCACGTCCTCGACACGAGCCGCGGCTTGCCCGCTGCGGGCGTGCCCGTCAGCCTGGAAATCGACAACTCGGGGATCTGGGAGCGGCTTGCGTTGACCCACACCGATGCCGACGGACGCCTACCCGTGCCCTTCCTGAGCCACCCCATCGAGGCTGCGCGCTACCGGCTGACGTTCAACACGAGCGCCTATTTCGCCGAGCAAAAAATCGAAGCATTTTATCCGTACGTGCAGATCGCTTTCGAGGTTCGCAACCCCGAAGTGCACCACCACATCCCGCTCCTTCTCAGCCCGTTCGGCTACACGACCTACCGCGGGAGCTGACGCGCCCGGCCATGCAAACGTCCCTGCCGCCCC